>CALKWG010000201.1 GCA_938004315.1 uncultured Spirochaetaceae bacterium | reverse complement strand
CAGCTGATAAAAGCCGCTGCCGCCCAAGCCGTACGACCGACGCGATCGTAGTGTGTCGCTAACGCGACACGTTTTTATATGTTTCGCTCGTTCGTCACGGGCCGGGTCGTGAGCCAGCTGATAAAAGCCGCTGCCGCCCAAGCCGTACGACCGACGCGATCGTAGTGTGCGGCTGAAAGCCGCACGTTTTTATAGGTTGCGGTCGTTCGCCGCCGGCCTGGGTTCTAGCTCAGGCTGTTTTTACTTCAAATCATCCGGCGTCGTACGACCGACGCGATCGTATCATCGGTAGGGGGGGGAGGTCAACGCTTGGCGGCGTCGACACGATGTGATTCATTCGTCTGCGGAGAGCTCATCGTTCATGCATAAAAGCTCATCAAGGCTTATATCGAATACTTTGGCGACCGTCTCGGGAGCGACTCCTTCTCCTAAGAGTTTACGGACGGCCTCTTTTTTTGCACGCTGGGCTCCTTGTTCTATACCTTGTTCTATACCTTGTTCAAAGCCTTTCGCTCGACCTTTATCGAACCCATCTAGCATACCTCTTTGTTGCCCTTCTTGAAGTCCCGTCTCATACCCGGTCTCGCGATATGAGGCCATGAGAATGCTATAGTTGCGGCGCATGTCGTAGTAGTGACGGCGCCGCTTGGCGGCGTTAAAGTCTGCCATAAGCTCTACGGCCTCCGTGAATATTGGTTCGGCGAGCGCTGCCCTGAGGCGCTCAGGGCTGAGGGCGTGTCCCTCGGCTAGGAAGTAGAGCCATGCCTGCTCAGGCCCTTCATGAACAATACTATCGCCGCATCGCGCCAGAATCAAGCGCCGCCACGTGGCGAGTTCGACGGTGATGATGCAGAGGTCTTGATGGAATAATCGTTCGCTCCGCTCGCAGCGGATACGCATGAGGTGGAGCCACTCGTCGTCGTCGGGCCATAGGGGCCGCTCGAGCACCCATAGGCATACGACGGGTCGATGCTCGTGGTAAGAACCGCCCTTGTCGATCTGACGCAAGTAAAGTTGGCCCCAGTTATGGAGCATTCGCTGCTCGAGGCCGGCATGGCGCGCGACCTGCATCTCGAGCTGCACCTGTCGCCCCGCTTCATCCACATAGAGGATATCAAGTTCTATATCTTTCTCTCCGCGGAATTCCGCGTAGCGAAAGGGGTTTTGGATGGTGAGCTCCCGAACGGCAGGTAGGCCGGCGACTTTGAAGATGGCGTTCAGGAAACTCTTGGGTACTTCAGCGTGGCCTTCCGAACCGAAGATGCGCTTGAAGGCGATATCGACGCGGGGATCGATGGGCTCGGTTGTTTCAACCATGGTATGGCTCCTTACCCCCGTACGCCCTACCAGGCCCCGCCGCTTGCGCATACGGCCGCTTTGAAGAGATAAAACTATGAATCCGACGATAGGAAAAGAGCTTTTTTGGGGGGGCCGCGAGACCCCGGAGCCGGCCCGCGGGCGAAAACGGCGGCGGCGGGGTAAAGACTGCCGACGTGGCCGCAGCTAAGGGGGCGCGGGGCGGCGAGGAGGCTCGCGGCGGGGGCCGCGCCTGCCGAGCCGCGGCCGAAGGGCTTCTCGTGGCGGCCCCCGGCATACTCGAGGTAAAAAAGACAGCCCGGATCGCGGGGGCGATCCGGGCCGGACGTATTAGAGGGCCGAAGCCCTCCAGTAAGCGTCAATCATCTCGTAGACCTCCTTTCCCAGGAAGCGGCTAGGCCGCGCCCCGACGTCTGGATTGTGCCGGCGAAATGGAGTATGCGCCGACGGACGGCTCAAGGGAAGGCGAAAGAATGGTTGGACGAAAACCTTACCCTGCGCCGAATGGCGCCGTCGGAGTGGAGCCGCGGTCCAAACGTAAGCAGACTGAGGTAACGTTCCCCGGCGCCCGCTTACGCTTTCTTCTTCGCCGTCGATATGCCGAAGGGCAGATACATGGGGCAGAAGGCCAAGCCGGAGCTCAGCAGTAGTACGACGCCGGGTATGGCGAGCCACCAGAGGGCAGAGCCGGCGAGCGTGAGGGCTACGGCAGCGATGACGAGCCCGGCGCCGACCAGGGCCCTGATGATCCTATCGAGCGATCCCATATTCTTCATATCGATCCTCCTCATAAACGCGATGTATGTAATATATAGTTTTCTAGATGTATCGAATAGGGCGGGACACTTTCGAAACTGGCTCGTCGCGCGCATCGAGTCCGCGGCCGGCCCGGCCCTCGTCAACCCTCGACCTAGCCTAGGCCGTTCGGCGACCGGACGGCTCGAGCGCGAGGCGCTCGAAGCCTACGAAGAAGATCGTATTCACGAGAGAAAAAACGTCTATAATAATCTAATCCGTTTACACGTTTCGTTACCGGTGGTATAGTCCCGTTTAAGTTTGGGGCCATACCGACGTATGCGGCAGGACCCCGCAGTTCTACGCTCAAGGAGGCGCGCACTATGATACTCATCAACGCATTCGGATTCGCCGTCCGGCCTATCATCGGAGCCGCTTGAGCAGCGAAGGAACGATTCGTAGTCGGTAAGCTACCGACCTCGGCGCCCGGAAGCGCATACTAATCGGGAAATCCTTTTCCGCTCGGCCAAGCGGCTGTCGCCTTGCTTACCGAGAGGATTCCTTTATGTCGTATTTAAAAGGGGAAGAGACCCTTCCCCCCGAGTTGTTAGCGGAGATACAGAAGTACGTGCAAGGCGCGCTGGTGTACATTCCCCGCCCGCCTAAGGAGCGCATGGCGTGGGGCCACAAGAACGGCGCCCGCCGGCAGCTCGACGAGCGCGACCAGGCGATCAGGGAGGCCAAGCAGGCCGGCAAGACGATCAACGAGCTTGCCGACGACTATGCCCTGTCGCCGGACGCGATCCGCAAGATCCTGTACCGCAAGAAGCCTTTGATGGCGGTGGAGCAGGAGCGGATCGGCCAGGGGATGCGCAGTGACCTTGCAGCTATACGAACCGGCGCAGCCTGATGCCGCGGTCGGCGGGGGACTTCCCCCCGCCGTTCCGCCCAAACGGCCGCGCCGGCCTTTTTTTCCCCCGAAGGCGAGCGGAACTAGCCGCGCCCGCCGCACCCGCGGCGCCTGCTGGGGCGGCCGGCGGCTTGGGCGCTCAGCTCGAGCCGTAGGCTATGCGCGGGTCGAGCATACCGTAGCTAATATCCAATAACGCATAGGTGACGCAGTATATGGCCGTGATCATGGCCATGATACCCGTGATGAGCGGTATATCGTTGACGCCCAAGGCGGAAAACAGGGTGGTTCCCAGCCCCGGGCGCGTCATGACGCGCTCTAAGAGGATATCGCCGCCTATGGATTGGGCGAAGGCCTGCGAGGCCATGGTCATGACGCCCGGCGCAGCGGTTCGTAGGCCGTGCCGAGCCAGGATGGCGCGCTCGGGTATGCCCCGGCCCCGAGCGGCGATGACGAAGTCCTCCTGCATGGGCACGACGACCATGGCGCGGGTCATGTAGGCGAAGCTCCACAATTTTATGAACACGAGGGTGATGAGCGGCAGGGCTAAATACGAGAGGTAATCCAAGGCCGCCGCGATCAGGCCCGGCGGCGATTCCGGCGAACGGAGCGCGCCGATCTTAAATACGGGCAGGACGTATACGAAGACGAGGACGAAGAAGGTCCCGAGCCACCACGACGGCGTGCCGTAGACGAGCATGGTTAGGAAGCCGGCGCCCCGGTCCAGGCGGCCGCCGGGCTTGGCGGCCATGGCGGTCCCGAGCCAGAGGCCTAGGGCTATGGCGACGAGGGTGCTCGAGGCGAAGAGGACGAGGGTCGGCCGGCTTCGTTCCTTGATGATATCGACGACGAGGCGCGAGCGCACGGGATAGTTGGTCATCGTGGAGCGGGACGAGCCCAAGTCCAGGCGCATGACGGCCCAGGCCCGCGACAGCACCCTGAGCCAGCCGGGCTTATCGAGGCCGAAGCTCTTCTCCATACGCGCGACGGTATCGCGCTTTAAGGCCGCCACCTCTTCGGCCGAGCCGAGTTGCCCGGCCGCCATGACGGCGCCTTGTGCGGCCTCGACGATCTGCGAGCGGACGGTAGCTTCCATCGTGGCGTTCACGACGGCGGCGATGCAGACGATGGCGACGAAATATCCGATCGCCGACCTTAAAAGGCGCTTGGCTATGAAGCGTAAGCGGCCATGCAGTAAGGAGCGCGGAGCGTGGTGCTGATGGGCCATAGGCACCATCCTACCCCGCCCCGCCGCGGGAGGCAAGCGAGCCGGCGGGGCGCCGGCCGCGGGACGGCTGTCGCCCGGCGACGCCTGAGCCTAGGCGCGCCGCGATCGGGCTAGCGCGCGCCCCGGCCGCTAAAGCTATTCTACTTAAGCCTGGCCCAGCGCAGTACCTCGCCGATCTTGGGCCGCTTGCCGGTCATGAGGATGCCGACGCGGAAGATCTTAGCTCCGAGGAAGCCCACGCCGATGATGGCCAGGAGTATGGCGCCGACCGAGGCCGCGACTTCCCACCAGGCCGGCGCGGACACGAGGATGCGCACGAGCATGACGATGGGCGCGGTCATGGGGAAGTACGAAAGGCCGAGGACCAGGGGGCTTTGGGGGTTCAAGATCATGGTGCTGATCATGACCATGGGTATGACCAGGAACAGGATGAGCGGCCACGCCAGCTGCCCCAGATGGTACTCGTCCTCGGCGGCGGCGCCTAGGGCGGCGTAGCCGGCGGCGTACAGGAAGAAGGCCAGGAGGAAGAAGAATACGAGCCAGCCGAAGTTGCCCACGGTGACGGCCGCCGGTAGGCTCAGGCTGAACAAGGGCCCCACGACCTTGATCATGAGGACGCCCATGCCCATCCATACGCCGTACTGCAGCATGCCGGCTAAGCCGAGACCCAGGATCTTACCGAACATCAGGTCGCGGCTTGAGAGGCTCGAAAGCATGACCTCCACGGTCTTGCCGGTCTTCTCCTGCACCACCGATCGGCCTATCATCTGGCCGTAGAGGAGCACGGTCATGTAGATCATCATGACGAAGCTCAGGGCGGTGAAGAGCACCGCCATGAAGTCGCGGTCGGTCTTGGTCTCTTCGCTTAAGTCGGCCCCCAGCTTAACGACGCGGAAGCCGGGCTTGGAGAGGAGCCTGGACGCGGCCTCGGGGCTTAAGCCCGCCTCCGCGACGCGGAGCTCGGTGGCCAGGGCGCCTAAGACGCCTTGGCTGGTGCCGAAGAGCGCGGCATCGGTGCCGGTGGCGCTGTAGTAGCGGGCTTCCTCATCAGGCCAGCGCGCGGGCACCTCGACGAGGCCGGCGTACTCGCCCGACAGCACGCGCTCCTTGGCGCGGGACGCGTCCTCCACGCGCACTGATGGAATCTTCTGCGATTCGAAGGCGGCGCCGAGGTAAGCGCCGGCGTCGTCGCGCTCGGCGTAGATCGCCACGGGCTTACCGGAGCTGGCGATTTTAGGGTCGTTATTGAGGAGGGTCGGGAGGACGGTGATGGCCAGGATGAGGAAGGGGCCGAGTATGGTCATGATGACGAAGGTCTTGTTGGCCGCGGCGGCCTTGAACTCGCGCTTGGCGACGGCTAGGAGTTTACGCACGGTCGGCCCCCTCGGACTCGCCGCCGACGAGGCGGATGAAGATCGAATGCAGGCTGGGCTCCAAGAGCTCGAAGCGGCGCACCCGCACTTTGCCGGCCAAGTCACGGTAGAGCGCGTCGGCGGCGTCGGGGCCGTCCAGCTCCACCTCGGTCCAGCGCGGGAAGGAGCGGCAGCTCTTCACGTAGGGCAGGCGCTCGATGAACGCGCCGTCGCCGTCGTATTCGACGCGCGCGGCGTCCGCGCCGAAGCGACGCTTTAAGTCGGCCAGGGCGCCGGAGGCGACGGCCTTACCCTTATTGATGAGGAGTATGCGCTCGCAGATGCGCTCGGCATGGTCCATGATGTGCGTGGAGAAGAGCACGGTCTTGCCGGCGGCCTTGAGCTCGAGCATGGCCTCCAGGAGCAGGTCCTGGGATACCGGGTCGAGGCCGGAGAAGGGCTCGTCGAAGAGGAGCACGTCCGGATCGTGGGCGACGGTGCCGATGAACTGCACCTTCTGCGCCATGCCCTTGGACAGCTCCTCGATCTTGCGGCCCTTCCAGTCGAGGAGGTCGAAGCGCCTGAGCCACTCGTCGGCCCGCTCGGCGCTCGCCTGGCGATCGGCCTCTTTGATCTCGGCGAGGAAGGCGAGCATGTCGCCGACCTTCATCTTCTTGTATAAGCCTCGCTCCTCAGGCAGGTAGCCTATGCGCGCCTTGTCCTTCTCCGCCAAGGGCCGCCCGTCCAGGCGTATGCTGCCCGAGTCGGGGGCCATGATGTTCATTATCATGCGGATGGTAGTGGACTTGCCCGCGCCGTTGGGGCCGATGAGACCGAAGATCTCGCCTGGCTTGGCCTGGAAGCTGATACCGTCGACGGCCTTGACCGAGTCGTAGGCCTTGACGACGTTTTGAACGTCTATCACGAGTTTTACCTCCTCTGGCGACGGCCTTCGAATCGAGGCGCCATCGCCCCGTCCGTACCGTCCCGCGCGCGGCGGCGCCCGGGTCTCGGGACGCTTCGCCAACGGCGCCCTACGGGCGCCTTGTCGGTTCCCCGCTCCGGCGGAACCTTCTACCAAGGTATCGAGACTTTTATATCCGGTCAAGCCAAAGGACTTGATAGGGGCCGAGTTCGAGGCCGCCGTCGCCGGCCAACGATAGCTCGCGCCCGGCGAGCGGCTCGTAGGCGGCCGCCGCGCCCCGCCAGGCGGCCGGGAGCTCGGCGTGAACCGCGCGGGCGGAGCAGTTGACGGCTACCAGGCAGGAGGCCGGGGCGGGCGCCCCGGGGCGGCCGGCGGACTCTTCGCCGGCGGCGGGCCAGTCCCGGCGGCCGGCCGGCGCTTCGGAGCGGCCGGACGGTCTATCGCCGGCGGCTGCGAAGCGGCCGGGGTCGGCCTGCGCGGCCGAGTTACCGGCGGCAGCCGAGCCCCGCTCGATAAAGACGACCGGGCCGCCGCCGTGGTAGGCGCGCCGCGGCGCGGACGGCGCGAAGGCCGGACACGCCGCCCGCGCCCTTAGGAGGGCGCGGAAGCCCGCGAGGGCGCGGGCGCGCGGGCTTCCCGGCTCGTCCAAGGCCGCCGTGAGCGCGTCCTCGGGCGGCCGCTCGCGGTTGATCGCTCGATTATAACCCAATAATTCGACGCCCTCTCGCCAGGAGGCCGAGCCGACGAGCGAATGGAAGTACACGGCCGGTAGGCCGTCCATCGCGAAGGCCAGGGCGTAGCTCGCTAGGAGCGCGTCGATGCGCTCGCCGTCGCTCGCGCCGACAGGGGCGACGGCGTCCGACCAGGAGATATTAAGTTCGTAGGGCTGGGGTCCCGCCGGGCTCGCCTTGTACGAGACGCGGCCGCCACGCGCCAAGACGCCGTCGATCAGCGGGGCTACATCGTCGACGAGGCCGAGGGCCGGGGTAACGCCCACGCCGTCGTGGCTGGCCAGGAAGTTGAGCATGAGGCCGCCTTCGGGGACGGCCAGCCCGTCGGCCCAGCGCGCCAGGGGCCCGGCGTCGCCGGTCATGAAGGCGTAGAGCGTAAGCGGGGGCAGGCAAAAATTATATACGATATGAGCCTCGTCGCCGTCGCCGAAATACGACATATTCTCGCCGTGCGGCACGTTGGTCTCGGTTAGGATCCCGAGCTCCAAACCGAGCTCCTCGCCTAAGGCCCTGAAGAACTTGACGACGGCGTGGGTCTGAGGCCGATGGACGCAGTCCGTTCCGTCTTCCTTCCAGAGGTAGGCGATGGCGTCGAGCCGTAGGAGCGTCGCGCCGCGCTCGGCGTAGCCCAGGACGATATCGACGAACTCGGCCAGCACGGCCGGCTCGGCGAAATTGAGGTCGACCTGATCCGCGCTGAAGGTGGTCCACACGCCCGCCGTCGTCCCGTCCGCTCGCTTGAACGCCGTGATGAGCGGGTGGGTCCGCGGCCGCCGCACCGGCTTCGCGTCGTAGTTTAGCGGCCGCGTCGTGAAGTAGCGTTCATAGCGCGGTTCGCCGGCTATGAAGCCCTTGAACCATGCGCTCCGCGCGCTCGCATGGTTCAGCACGAGGTCGAAGCAGAGCCTCCGGCCCTTGCCCAGCGCCTCCACGTCCTCCCAGGAACCGAGCGCAGGGTCGACCGCGCGGTAGTCGATGACCGAGAAGCCGTCATCTGATGAATACGGGTAGAAGGGCAGTATATGAAGGTAGCTAAAGAGCCCAGGAGCCCGATCGTCTAAGAAAGCGCCGAGGCGGCCTAGGGCCGAACGCCCGGCTCGCCCCTCGCCCTCGGGTCCGCCCCCCGGCACCGAGCTGCCGCGCGCCGGGGCTATCATGTCGCCGTAGGCGATGAGGAGCGCGTCGCCTGCGTCCAGATCGAGGCCGCGCCCGTGCGCCGAGCGCCCGTCCGACCTAGGGCTCGGACGCTCGCCGCCCGCCGCTCGCGCGCCTTCGTACGGGCGGCTCCGCCCCGCCCGCCTTGTGCCCAGGGCCGCCGACACTAGGTCCCAGGCCTCGTCGCGGCCTTCGCCGTAGATCTCCCCTAAGAGCTCCTTGAGCCGCCGTTCGCCCGCGATGGAGATGTTTGCATCGTTCATAGCTAGACCATAGACTTCAAGCGGGTCCGGCGCAAGTTTTAAAGGCTCAAACTTTCCGTAGCCGCGCGCTCGCGCGTCGTCGATTCCATTACTTGACTATATATTGTTTTTTATATATTGTTTCCTGAGTCAAAGGATGGAGGAGAAGATGAACGGACAAGCCAAGAATATTTTGGTACTAGGCGGCGTGGCGGCCGGTGCCACCGCGGCGGCCAGGGCGCGACGCCTGGACGCGGAGGCGGCCATTACCATCGTCGAAGCGGGGCGCTACGTGTCCTTCGCCAACTGCGGCCTCCCCTACTTCATATCGCGCGACATCGACAAGCGGAGCGCCCTCATCCTGCAGACGCCCGAGGGCTTCAAGGCCCGCTATAACGTCGACGTGCTCCTGGAAACCCGCGCCGTCTCCATCGACCGGTCAGCCAAGACCGTCCGCGTGCGGGACGCCGCGGGCGAGCGCGACCTACCCTACGACGAGCTCATCCTGGCCTTGGGCGGCACGCCCTTCATGCCACCCATGGAAGGTTCTGATCAGCCTCATGTCTTTAGGCTGTGGACCATCCCCAACATGGACGGGGTGCATAAGTACATCAACGAGCATGCGCCTAAGAGCGCCGTCGTCGTAGGAGGCGGCTTCATAGGCCTCGAGGCCGCCGAGGCTTTCGTAGCCCGCGGCCTTGCCACGACCATCGTCGAGCTCAGCCCGCACGTGATGCCGCCGGCCGATCCGGAGTTCGGTCGCCAGATCGCGATGAGCTTCGAGCGCGCCGGCGCGCGGGTGCTGGTCGGCCGTTCGGTCAAAGCGGTGAAGGACGGATTAGTCCTCCTAGACGACGGCTCCGAAGTCCCGGCCGACCTGGTCCTCGTATCGGCGGGGGTCAAGCCCAACGTGGAGCTGCCCAAAGCCGCCGGCCTCGAGATCGGCCCCTCGGGAGGCCTGGTCGTGGACGAGCGCATGCGCACTTCCGATCCGCATATCTGGGCCGCCGGCGATATGGTCGAGATACGCAACCGCGTGAGCGGCAAGCCCACGCGCGTCCCCCTAGCCGGCCCCGCCAACCGCCAGGGCCGCATCGCCGCCACCAACGCCCTAGGCGGCGAGCTGCGCTACGCCGGCGCGGCGGGCACGAGCGTGTTCAAAGCCATGGACGACACTTTCGCCATGACCGGCCTGTCGGAGAAGGCCGCCAAGGCCCTGGGCCTCGACTACGGGACGAGCGTCGTCCACCGCTACCACCACGTCAGCTACTACCCGGGGGCTGAGGAAGTCTCCTTAAAGCTCGTCTACGATAGGAAATCGAGGAAGCTCCTAGGCGCCCAGGCCTTCGGCAAGGAAGGCGTCGATAAGCGCGTCGACGTCGCCGCCACGGCCCTGGCCGGCGGCCTCACGATCGACGACCTGGCCGAGCTCGACCTGGCCTACGCCCCGCCCTACGGCGCGGCCAACGACCCCGTCAATATGGCGGCCTTCGCGGCGCAGAACGATCTTTCAGGCTACGCGCCCCTCGTGAGCGCCGAGGAGGCCTATAAGGCCCTGGGCTCGGGCGCGGCGACGATCCTGGACCTCAGGACCAACGGCGACCGGCGGAAGCTCCCCGTGCCCGGCGTCGTCCACATCCCCTTGGACGAGCTGGAGTGGCGGATGGACGAGGTGCCGTCGGGGCCCCTGTACCTCCTGTCCCGCGCCGGCTACGAGAGCCACATAGCCCTGCGTAAGCTCATGCAGGCGGGTAGGAACGATAGTAAGAATATAGCAGGCGGCGCGCTAAGCCTCGCCCTCGTGCCGGGCTTCGAACCCGGCGAATGACGCGACGCCGAAGGCGAAGCGAGCGAACCATACGGAGGATATGAATTATGGCAGACCCGATTCTAGACCTGATCAAAGCCGGCGCGAAGATCGTCGACGTACGCAGCCCCGAGGAGTTCGAGGATGAGCACTACGACGGCGCCTTGAACATCCCGGTCAACGAGATCCAGGCCAGGGCCAAAGAGCTCGGCGGCCCCGAGACCCCGCTCGTGCTCTACTGCGCCTCGGGCGCGCGCTCGGGCTACGCCGCGCGGCTCCTGGCCTCGGCCGGCTTTAAGAAGGTCGTGAACGCCGGCGGGCTCTACGACATGCCCGGCTTCTAGGCGGACGAGAAACACCAGCGGCCGGTTCGGGCGCGCGCGCGGCCGAGCCCAAGCCGGGCGCTTCCCCGCCGGCCCTACGATACGAAAAACGCCCGGGGCGGCCGAGATCGGAAGAGCGTCGTGTAGGGAAAGAGTGTAGATCTCGGTGG
>CALKWG010000200.1 GCA_938004315.1 uncultured Spirochaetaceae bacterium | reverse complement strand
GGCATCCTCGAGGCGCATGCCGTGCTTGCCGACGGCCTCGCGGAGGGTATCGACGAGGCTGTAGCAGCTGCCGACGCCCAGGCCCACCATGACGCCCTTGTCGTCGAAGCGCGGCAGGCTCCCCTGGCCGTCGCTCGTCACGGTCACGCGGTCGTGCGCTAGGCCTTCGGCCCGCGCGCGCGCCAGGCAGGCGGCGGCGCTCGTCTCGCCGTCGTCAAGGAATGCCTGCACCGTGCTCGAGGTGAAGTCTATATAGCCGCCCTCGCGGGCCCAGGCATAGGCGCGCTCGAGGAGCTCGCGGTTGCGGTTGCAGTGGGTGGGCAGGAATTGGGCGCGGGGCAGGTCGCCGCGCGAGCAGACGCGCTCGAGGGGCGAAAGGCCCTCCGGCGCGTCGCCGAGGTGCACGTTCACCACGCCCGCCTTGCCCGAGAGCATGCCGCCTAGGCGGGCCTCGGCGGCGACGCGCGCCAGCTCGGCGTCCGTGGGCTTGGCGGAGCGGTGGTCGGATAGGGCCACTTCGCCGGCGCCTATCACGGGCTCGATCATCATGATGTCCTTGATTATATCACCGGTGATCGTCGGCAGGGGAACGCGATAGGCGCCGGTGTAGCAGTAGGCGGAGATGCCCTCCTCGCGGAGCGCGTAGACCTTGGCGACTAGGGCCTCTAGGCTGCGCGCGACGCCGTCGGTGCCGAGGACGCCGACCACCGTCGTGACGCCGGCCCGGGTGGCGTCGGACAGCATGAGCTCGGGCGTGCGGGTCTTAAAGCCGCCCTCGCCGCCGCCGCCGGTGATGTGCACATGGCCGTCTATGAAGCCCGGCGTCGCCGCGAGGCCGGCCGCGTCTATCACCTCGACCGAGCCGGGGAGCCCGGCGGGGTTAATCGAGTCTTCTATGGCGACGATGCGCTCGCCGGCTATCAGTATATCTTTCTTCCCCGAAGGGCTCGGAGCGTAGAGGGTGGCGTTTTTGATGAGCAGCATGGCATGCCGTCCTTTCTCAACTTGATGATAGGAGTAGCCATGCAAGGAGCGTGCCATGCTTACGCTCATACTTAGCCTCGTTCGCCGAGCGCGCGCATGAATACGACGGCGGCGACCAGGGCTAGGGCGAAGGCCGGCGCGGCAGGGAGGGCGACGAGGGCGGAAAGGGCGGCCGCCGTCGAGGCTGCGATCGCGCCGAGGGCGACGAAGGCCGCCGAGCGCCTCAAGTACGCGCGGCGGGCGGCTTGGCTTAGCTCGGCCCGGAGGCGAAGGTAGCGGAAGCTTAGGATCATGGCAAGCGCGGCCGAGCCGAGCAGGGCGACGGCGATCATAGGATGGGCCTCAGGTTTCGGAACGGCTTACGGCCGTCCCAGTCCAGGACGATGGCGCCTGAGCGCCGCAGGCGCGCGACGATGAGCTCGCCCTCGACGCGTGCCATACGTTTGGCGAGGGCTTGCATGTCCGTCGAGTCGGCGGACTTCGGGGCGGCGGAGCCGCCGGGCGTCCCGGGCTCGTCCGGCGCGGCCGGGTTTCCGGCGACCGAGCTACCCGGAGCTCCCAGGCCGCCCGGCGCGGCCAGCGTTCCGGCGGCTACGGCGCCCGGGCCGCGCGGCGTCGCGAAGGCCGCGAATTCGGCGTCTGGGTTCATGCGGAGCACGGCCAGCTCATAGCCGAGCGCCTTCACGCTGAGGAGGCTCCGTAGGTCGTCGCGCAGCACGGGGCTTACGAAGAGCACGAGGGAGCGCGGCGGGAAGATGCTGATGGGCAGGTGGTCGAAGCGCTCGAAGGCGGCGTGGTCGCCCAGGGCCGCAGCCGAGGCGCGTCGCCTGACGCGGCGGCGATGCTCCCGGCCGGAGCCGGAGGGCACCCAGGACAGCTCGGCCCCGTAGCGCATGTAGGCCACGCGGTTGGCGCCGTCCAGGAAGCCCTCGGCCAGGGCTAGGCTGGCGGCGCAGGCCGCCTCGAACTGCGCGGCCGAGGCGTAGGCCTCCGCCCGGCAATCCAGGATGACGCCCAGGTCCACGGCCCGCTCGCCTTCGAAGACATTGACCACCGCCTGGCCCCACAGGGCGCCGGCGCGCCAATTCAGGCTCCGTAGGCGGTCGCCGGGGCTGTAGTCGCGGGTGCCGTGGAACTCCGCGCCTTCGCCGGGGCGCTTGACGCCTGAGATGCCGCTGAAAGGCCTGACCGAGCCGCCGGCCAAGGCTAAGGCGGGCGGGGCGAGGCTTATGGGCTCCGCGGCGACGCGTCCGGGGCAGGGGAGGGTGAAGGAGCGGCGCCTGGCCCAGAACGGCAGCTCGAGCTCGCAGGCCAGCTCGGCGTAGCGGAAGAGGCCGCGTGGGCAGCGTATGGCGTAGTGGAGCTCGAGCGTCGCGCCGCCCTCCAGGGGCCCGGCCCAGCTGAAGTCCTCGCCCGTTCCGTCCGCCTCGTCGAGCGCCGCCCCCGGCGGGAGCCCGTCGCGGATGCGGAGGAGCTCGAGCGTCGGCCCACGGTTCTCTATCATGATGCGCACGAGGACCGGCTCGCCGGCGCGGGCTAGGCTCGGCTCTACGGAGCGCGTCGCGACGAGGGAAGGCTCGGGCGGGCCGGGGGCCAGGAGGAGCCAGGCGGCTAGCGGCAGGGCGGCCGCCAGCCAGGCGCCTTGGGCTAAGGCTATGCCTAAGCTCATGAGCGCGGCCGCGGCCAGGGCGGCGGCGAGCCTAGCCGGCTCGCCTAAGAGCGCCTTCACGCCGGCGGCCCTCCTGAGAGCTTGGGCACGGGCACGCCCGACAGGGCCGCGCGCAGCACCTCGTCGGCCCGCGCGTCGTTGGCCCAGGCGTCGGGCTTCAGGACGATGCGGTGGATGAGCGCCTCGAAGGCGTAGCGCTTCACGTCGTCGGGGACGGCGTAGGCCCGGCCGTCCATCAGGGCGTGCGCCCGCGCCAGCTTTAAGAGCGCCAGCGAGGCGCGGGGGCTCGCGCCTACGGCTATGCGGGCGGCTTCCCTGGTGGCGCGGGCCAGGGCGACGGCGTAGCGCAGGAGGTCCGGGGCCACGTAGACCTCCTCGGCGGCGGCCGACAGGGCCGAAAGGCCGTCCGTGCCGCAGACGGCCGTCAGCGCCGGCTCCTCGGCCTTGCGCTCGGCGCGGCGTGACAGGACCGCGACCTCGTCGCCCTCGTCCGGATAGCCGATGGATAGGCGCAGCATGAAGCGGTCGAGCTGGGCCTCCGGCAGGGGGAAGGTGCCCTCGTACTCGATGGGATTCTGCGTGGCGATCACCATGAAGGGGCGGGGGAGGGCCAGGGTGCTGCCTTCCAGCGTGGCCTGGCGCTCCTCCATCGCCTCGAGCAGGGCCGATTGAGTCTTGGGCGGCGCCCGGTTGATCTCGTCGGCTAGGACGAAGTTGGCGAAGATCGGGCCCTCGATGAGCCGCAGCGCGGCGCTCGTCCTATCGAGGACGTAGGCGCCGGTGATGTCGGCGGGTAGGAGGTCGGGCGTGAACTGGATGCGCTTGAACGACCCCCCGACCGCCCTAGCCAGGCTCTTGGCGGCCAAGGTCTTGGCCAGGCCGGGGAAGTCCTCTATGAGGACGTGCCCGCCGGCTATGGCGGCGCAGGCCAGGGCTTCAAGGAAGGGCCGCTTGCCGATGACGGCCTTCTCCATCTCGTCGACGATGCCGGCGGCCAGGGCGGCCGCTTGGGCGGGGGCGGGCGTCGGGTTCATTCTGAGCTCCTCGTTTCGTCGTTCCGGCGATAGTCTTCAAGCTTGTCTAGGAAGCGGGATACGGCTTCGGGGAAGGCCGGCTCGGCGGCCTGCGCTCGGGGCGAGTCGCCGGCGCGGCGGTCGGCGGCGGCCGGCTGCGACCGATTCGAGACGCCGGGGCGCGGGGATCTCTCCGCGCCTCGTTCGGCCCGGGCCTTCGGCCGGGCGAAGTGGTCGGCGAAAAGGAGCTCGCGCCCCTCGTCGTCCAGATACGAAGACCCGAAGCGGAGGCGCTTAGCCGCTTCCTCCTCCCCTAGGCCCGAGCGTAGGACCAAGGCGTCGCGAGCCGAGGCGCGTAGGCGCTCGGCTACGAGGCTACGGTAGTAGCCCCTGCCGACCGAGCCGTAGAGGATGCGCTCCAGCTCGGATCGGTCGGGCCTGGACGCCGTGGCCAAGCGCGGCGGCGGGGGCTCCTTGGGCCTATCGAGCCAGGCGCCGAGGGCGGAGGCGACGGCGAACACGAGGACGCCCAGGCCCGCGCCTATCCTAACGAGGGCGCCTATGGCCGCGATGAAGGTCGTGAAGTCGTCGGGGCTCATCGTTCGGCCTCGGCGAAGGCGCCTTCGATGCGCCGCAGCGCCTCGGCGGCCGCGGCGCGTTCGGCCGGGCCGCAGGGCAGCTCCGAGTAGCGAGCCAGCTCGAAGAGTGCGGTAAGCTCGTCGAGCTCGGCAGCAGCCGCCCCGCGCGCCTTGAGGAGGGCGGCGAACTCGCGCGGCGTCAGGGCCTCGGCCGCGGCCTCGGGCGCCGAGGCGTCGGAGAAGAACGAGCACATCTCCTCGTAACAATCCAAGATGGCGTCTCTGTCGCGATCACCGAGGCGTAGGCGCTCCCTCGCGCGCGCTAAGCCCCGTGCCAGCGCCGCCGCGTCGCCTTCGGCCGCCTCGTTCCGCTCCCCGGCGGCGGCTAAGCGCCCCGCCGCCCTACGCTCGGCGAGCCGCCGCAGGGCCGCCCGCGCAGCCGCCGCCGCGGCTATGCCCGCCCCGGCCAGGGCGCCGAGCGCGAGCCAAGCCGGCGGCCGGCGCCCCCGTTCTAGTTCGGCCGCGTCCGCCCCCGCCTCTTCGCCCGCGCTCTCGGCCGCGACGTCCGCGGCGGCGGCCTGGCCGCTCGTTTCGGCCCTCGCGTCGCTTAAGCGTATCGCCCCGCGCTCCATGCCGTAGAACAAGAGGCCCATGAGGGCGAGCGCGAGGAGCCCCGTGAACAGGCTCCGCTCGCGCGATCGCAATATCGCCGCGAGATCGAGGGACTTCCGCCGCTTGATGGCGTCGGCGACGGCGAAGCCTATGAGCAGCGCGAGCGCCAGGCTGGAGAGGAGGCCGGCCGCGCCCATAAGGAGGCCCAAGGCGCTACCGACGGAGCTTAAATCCCTGCCTACGAAGCGGACGACGAGCCAGGCGAGTACCGGGTCGGGCGGGGCGTCGGGCCTGAGGAGGGCGGCGGCGAAGAATAGAAGGATGAGCGTCGTAAAACGCCGAGCGAATCCAGGTGCGGGGGCTGCCATCGCGCTCAGGATAGCCGCCGGCCGCCGGGGTGTAAAGCCGCCGAGCCGTTGAAGCCGACGGGCCTGGAATGCCCGCCGGGCCTGGAAGGCCGCGGCCGCGCTCGCCTCAGGCGGCCGCGTGCCGAAGCGCCCGCTCCCGGCGCCTGCGCGGCCGAGCCGGATTTACCTGACGAGCAGAATCTGCAGGTCGCAGACGTTCGTATTGGTCGGCCCGGTTCTCAGGAGCCCTCCTACGGCGTCGTGGAAGCGGTATGAATCGTTTTCTTCCAAGTACTCGCGCGCGTTCAAGCCTAGCTCGGCCGCTTGGGACACGAGCCCTAGGTCGGCATAAGCGCCGGCGGCGTCGGTCGGGCCGTCGTTGCCGTCCGTCCCCGCCGATAGGAAGCAGAGCCGCGCGGCTATGGCCGGGTCCTCCTCGGCTAGGCGCGCGAGGAACGACAAGGCCATCTCCTGGTTGCGCCCGCCCTTGCCGCGGCCGCGGAGGGTGACGGTGCTCTCGCCGCCGGCCAGGATGCAGGCGGGGCGGCGCAGGGGCGAGCCCGCGGCGGCCGCGTCCATGCCCATGGCCAAGTAGGCCAGGGCCAACTCGCGCGCCTCGCCGTTCATGCGCGAGCCTAGGTACAGCGATCGGTAGCCCAGTTCGCGCGCGCGGGCGCGCGCCGCCAAAGCCGCCTTACGGTTCGAGCCGATGACCAGGTTGGTCACGCGCTTAAAGGCCGGGGCTCCTGGCTTCGGAGTATCCGGCGCCAGGCCCATAGCGCCGTCCTCCAGGAGTTTCAAGGCGACTTTAGGCACCTTCTTGGCGATGTTGTATCGCCAGAGCACGGCCAGCGCGTCCTTCCAACTAGTCGAGTCGGGCACTGTCGGCCCGCTGGCTATGGAGCTCAGCTCGTCGCCGATCACGTCGGAGAGGGCCAAAGTTACGACCGTCGCCGGGGCCAGGGCCTCGGCTAGGCGACCGCCCTTCACGGCCGAGAGGTGCCGACGTACGGCGTTGATTTCCTTAATGCCGGCCCCGCAGGCTAAGAGCTCGCGGGTGACGGCGGCCTTATCCTCCAAGCTCAGCGAGAGGCCCTGGCCGTCGTAGGGCGCGCAGAGCAGGCTCGAGCCGCCCCCTGAGACGAGCACCAGGACCAGGGTCCGCTCGTCGGCCTCGCGGGCCAGGGCCATGATGCGCCTCGCGGCGGCGACGCTCGACTCGTCGGGCACGGGATGGGCCGCCTCGACGATCTCCACCCGCTCGCAGGCTTCGGCGTGCCCGGCCTTCACGGCCACGAGGCCGCCTGAGACGCGCGCGCCGAGCGCGTCGACCGCCCCCTGGGCCATGCGCGAGCCCGCCTTCCCGAATCCCAGGACCAAGATCCGGTCGAAGCGCGAAAGATCCCAGGCGCGGCCGCGCGGAGCCGAGGCCAGGCGTAGGCGCGAGCCCTCGACGACGAGCTCCGAGCGTACCATGGGCCGCGGGTCGACGCTGGCTACGCCCGCCATGAAGATGCTTTGGGCGTCGTCTCTCATGCGGGCGTAGTCCATCGCGTAGCTCCTAGACGAAGAGCGAGAGCAGGGCCACGACGATCGCGGCCACGATGCCCTCCACCGCGGTGGCGGTCGAGTATGCCTTGTAGGCGGTCGAGACCGGCATGCCGGAGAACTGCGAGACCACCCAGAAGTAGGAGTCGTTGGCGTGCGATACCACCATGGCGCCGGCGCCGATGGCGACGACGGCCAGGGCGGGGTCGATGCCGACGGAGGCCATCATGGGCGCGAGGATGCTCGAGGTGGTGATGATGGCTACCGTGGACGAACCCTGGGCGGTCTTCAGGGCCGCCGCGATGATGAAGGGCAGGAAGACGCCGAGCGAGAGGCTCGTGAGGTTGCCCTTGAGGAATTCGACGATGGGGCTCGCGGCTATCATGGCGCCGAAGGAGCCGCCGGCTGCGGTGATCACGAGGATCATGGCCGAGTCCTTAATGCCTTGGCCGAGCCACTCGTCCACGGCCTTGCCCAGCTCGCCCTTCTTAACGAGGAAGAAGCTGGTGAACACGCCGATGACGAGGGCGGTGACCGGGTCGCCTATGAAGCGTAGGAATTTCTGGAAGTCGGCTTCGCCGAAGGGTTTGGACGGGAATTCGGCGACGCTCTTTAGGAGTATGAGGACGATGGGGAGGACGATGGGCAGGAAGGACATGAAGGCGTTGGGGAGCTTGCCGTACTTCTTCACGATGTCGCTGTACGACTCCTCCACGTCGGCTTCGATGGGGAACTTCTTAGCCACCTTGGTCGCCCAAAGGAGGCCGGCCAGCGACGCGGGGATGGCGGCGATGAGGCCGAAGAGGATGACGCGGCCTAAGTCGGCGTTCAGGGTGCCGGCGGCGGCGATCGGGCCGGGGGTCGGCGGCACCATGGTGTGCGTGGCGTAGAGGCCGGTAGCCAACGCGACGGCCATCACGGCCATCGAGGTGCCGGTTTCTTTAGCCAGGGCCTTGTTGAGCGGGTTCAGGATGACGTAGCCCGAGTCGCAGAACACGGGGATGGATACCACGTAACCGGCGGCGTTCATGGCCAAGGGCGCGCGGTTCTTGCCCACCAGCTTGAGTATGGCCTGGGTCATGGAGAGGGCCGCGCCGGTCTTCTCCAGGATCTTGCCCATGATGGTGCCGGCCACGATCACGATGCCTATGTTCGTGAGCGTGCCGCCGAAGCCGGTCTTGATCCTGGCCACGACGTCCAGGGCCGGGATGCCGATGGCCAGGCCGAAGGCGAAGGCCACGCCGATGAGGACAAGGAAGGCGTTCACCTTGAACTTGCCCGTTAAGAATACGATGGCCACGACCGCGACCACCAGGAAAACGAGCGCGAGGGTACCTGACACCATGGCGCTACCTCCTAGGTATTGGGAATGTAAACGTGGCCAAAGTGTAAGGCGGCTCCGGCCGCCCGTCACCTAGCAGCTGGGCAGGCTTTTTACTGATTTGCTGTGCAATTTGCACAGTTCGATCATAGATCGGAAGAGCACACGTCTGAACTCCAGTCACCGAATACGATC
>CALKWG010000199.1 GCA_938004315.1 uncultured Spirochaetaceae bacterium | reverse complement strand
GATAACGCCCTGGACTCGAGCGTCAGGGGCTCGTCCGTGTCGATGCAGGCGTATAGGCGCGGCGAGAGCGCGGTCGAGCTGGCGATCGGCCATAAGGCCGCCTTGGGCAAGGGAGCCGCGGCGACCTATCTAGAGAAGCTATCCGACCAGGGCTCGGCCGCCCACGCCATAGGCCGCTACGGGGCCAGGCTCATGGCCAGGCTGATGGGCGGCGATGCCGTCGCCGCCGAAGAACGCGGGCGAGGCGACGAGCCGCGAACCGTCGTCACGGTAAGCCTCCCCTCGACCGGACGTAGCCATGGGAGGGCGTGATGGGCGGCTGGGGCGCCTTTCCCATCGCGTGCTCGCCGCCGCGGCGGCTCTCGTCGCCGCCTCATGCGCGAGCGCGCCTACGGACCTGCCCGGCCCCGAGCTCGCCGGCGCGCCGGGCGCTATGACGGGACGCTCGAGCGCGGCGGAGGCGGCCGCGCCGCGCCCCGTCCCATCGCGCGAGCAGCTCGGGCTTTTGGGCCTGCTCGGCGACGGATGGGTATCCGCCGATGAGGAGGATGCCGCAGCGGCCGACGCGGCCCGACCGGGCGGCGCCCTTAGCGCATACCGCTCCTACTTCGGCTTCGGCCCCGGACTCGGCGCCCGAGGCTTAGACGGCCCGAAGGGGCGGCTCTTCTTAACGCGCCTGGCGGCCCGGGGCGAACGCAAGGGCGTCGCGCTCCTCATCCACGGCTACCGGGCCCACGGCGGGCACTTCGCGCCCTTCGCCGAGCTCGTCGCGGACTCGGGCTGGGATTGTTACCTCCTCGACCTGCCCGGACACGGGCTATCGGAAGGGGAACGTTTCGGCATTGGGGACTTCGACGACTACGGTAGGGCGACCCTCGCCGCGATCGGGGCGATACGCGATTGGGAAAGCTCCGGCGCCGTCGTCGATCCGACGCAAGCCGATAGCGGCGGGCCGCGGCTCGTCCTCATAGGGCACAGCACCGGCTGCTCGGCCATCATAGAGGCCTTTCGCCTGAGCGCCGCGCAGGGCGGTCCGCCGCCGGCCGACGGCGCCGTATTCGCGGCGCCGCTCGTGGACATGCCGAACAAACGGATCCGCGGGGCCTTGAACGCCGTGGCCGGCGAGCGGCTCCTGGAGCTACCGGGCTTCGCGGCCAGCCCCGCCCTGATCGGGCCCGGCGTGGCCTGCAACCCCGCGTATCGCGAGTTCATAGCCCGCGGCGACCCCTTGAGCGATTGGGTCTACCACACGAGCTGGCTCAACTCCTATTTGGATTGGTACGACGGCTTGGTCGAAAGCCGGCCGATCGTCTTCGACGGGCCGGCCTTGGTGGTACAGGGCACGGGAGACACGGTCGTCAACTGGCGCGGAAGCCAAGAGCTATTAGACCGCATGTTCCCCGCGCGCGATACGCGCTTCTACGAGGGCTATTCGCATACGATCCTGAACGCCGCGCCTGAGCGCCTCGCTCGCGTCTTTAGCGACGTCGCGGCATTCCTGGCCGGGCTCGCGGCGCGCTAGCGCTCCCGCGCCCCGGCGGGCGTCCGGTCGCTTAGGGGCGGCCCTTGTTCACCATCACGTCGAGTATGATGCCGTCGAGCGTGGGGGAGCCTTCGATGCCCAGCCTAGCCAGGTTGCGTATCGTCCGTTCGGGGTCGGCGTCGACGATGCCCTCGATAGGCGGGATGGTTATGCCGCGGGCCGCCATCAGGGCGGCCTGTACGGCGGCGGCGGTGCAGGTGGAGATCTTCAAGGCGCAATCGCCCTTGGCGCCGTCGCAGAGCATCCCCGACACGTTGCCGATCATGTTCTGAACCGACGACCTGACGCCCGCCAATCCGGCGCCTAGGAGATAGGCGATGCCGCAGGCCGCGCCGGCGCCGGCGATCACCGCGCCGCAAAGGGCGGAAAGCCTACCGAACTGGTACTTAATATACACGGTCATGAGGTTACTTAAAGTCACGGCGCGGAGTATGCGCTCCTCGGGCGCGGCGAGGCGTTCGCCGACGGCGAGGACGGGGACGGTCGCCGTGATGCCTTGGTTACCCGAGCCGGTGTTGGACATGACGGGCATGCTCGAGCCGGCCATGCGGGCGTCGGAGGCGGCCGCCGCGCGCGCCATGGCGTCGTTCAAGAGGTCGTCGGACAGGAGCCCGAGGTCCATGTTCTCCTTGATGACCTTGCCGACGCGCAGGCCGTAGTCCCCGGTCAAGCCCTCGCGGCTGATGTCGCCGTTCAGGCGTATGGCCTCGCGGATCAGGCCCAGGCTTTCAAGCGGGGCCGTCTCGGCGTATTCGAAGACCCCGGCGATATCGAGGCCGCCGAGGCCGATCGGGGAAGCGCCGCCCTCGGCGAGTTCGCCGCCCTCGGCCGGCGGCTCGTAGCCAGGCAGGGCCTCGCCGTTCAGCGAAAGAAGCGTCACCCGCTCATGCTCGTCCTCGATGCGGGCGACGGCCTCCCCCGCCGGGCCGCTCACGACGGCCTCGATGAAGAGGGTCTGGTCGGTCTTGGCTTGGCGCACCGTAACCTTGCCGGCGGCGACGAAGGCGTCGGCTTCGGCGATGACCACGTCGCCCAAGCCCGCTAGGCAGGCCAAGCGCTTTTCGGGTTCGCCCCCTAGGGCGCCGAGCGCCGCCGCGTGCGGCATGCCCCGGAAGGGCGTGCCGGGTATGCCGACGGCCATCGCGTTCTTAAGGACGTTGGCGCTAGCCGTTATGACGATCGAGGCGGGCCGGCCTGCCGTCGCCCTGCTAGCCAGCGCGGCCGCATAAGCTACGGCGACGGGCTCGGTGCAACCGAGGGCTACGACGAGTTCCTTATGCAAGACGCGGTCGACGAGGGCGTAATCAATCACGGTTATGCTCCTGGCTAGCGGGCGAGGTCTTCATGATCCCGCGACGGCCATAGTATATGAGCTATCGGCCGGCGGCAAGCGGCCGCGGAGCCTAGCCGACGGATCGAGCCCAGCGCTCGCTGCGGTAGAGGAACCAGGCTATGGCCGTGACGCCCATGTTCGACACGAACATCGACCACCAGATGCCCACCGGGCCCCAGCCCAGCGTAAAGGCCATGAGGTAGAGGAGCGGCACCCGAAGTCCCCAGAGCCTGAAGATGTTGTTGGCCATGACGGGTACGGTATCGCCGCCGCCGTAAAAGGCCCCGTTCAGGACGTTGAACAGCGCGAAGAAAACGACGGATACGGACACGATCCTGAACTGCATGACGCCGTGGGCTATCACCTCAGGGTCGTCCACGAAGAAGCGCGTGAAGGACGCCCCGAAGAAGAAGGTCAGGGTCATGGCGACGCTGATGAAGGCGAAGATCGTCAGGAGCGACTGATGCACGACGAGCTTGGCTTTCTCCTTATCCTTAGCTCCCAAGCTCTGGCCTACTAAGGTCGCGGTGGCTTGGGAGAAGCCCATGGCGGGCATGTTAAAGAGGCCGATGATGCGGTTACCGACGCCGAACGCGGCGATGACCGCCGTGCCGAAGGCGTTGACCGCGCCCTGCATCACCGTGAAGCCGAGGGTCGAAACCGCCTGCCCGAAGGACGAGGGCAGCCCTATGCGCACGAAGAGCAGGGCGCTCTCCTTCTTGAGCGGCAGGTGCCTGGCGTGAAGCCGCAGGCCCCGCCTCCCGGCGATGAGGATATAGGCGCTGATGGCCGCCGACACGGCCCGCGAGAGCACCGTCGCTACGGCCGCGCCGGCTACGCCCATGGCGGGAAAGGGGCCTAAGCCGAAGATAAGTACGGGATCGAGGGCGATGTTGAGGACCACGGTGACGAGCTGAATCTTGAACGGCGTCATACTGTCGCCCACGGCTTGCAGGGCGCCTGAGAGCACGAAAGCGGCGAACATGAAAGGAATCTCGAACATCATAAGCCGCATATAGACCAAGGTCTGCCCATAGACGTCGGCCGGTACGCGGAGCAGGCCCAGGAGCGGCTCGGCGAAGGCTAGGCCTATGCCCATGAGGATGAAGCTCGAAAGCATGGTTAGGGAAGCCATCTGCCCGAGGTAGAACTCGACCTTTTCGGCTTCCTCAGGGTGCTTTTCAGCCCGGCCCTTGGCTTGAGACATGAGCGTGGTGCCGGCCATGGAGAAGCTGCCGCCGAACACGGTGAGGAGCATCACGATATTAAAGGCTATGGACGGCGCGGCTACGGCTTCCTTGCCGAGCTTCCCTAAGAAGTAGGTGTCGGCCATATTGTAGAGGGTATGGACGAAATTGCCCGCCATGATGGGCAGGGCGAGCTTTAAAAGCCTAGCGTAAAGCTGTTTCGGCGTCTCGATGCTGATCGCGGCTTCCATCCAGGGCACCATCCTCCGTCGCGCATTCTACCAGCTCATCGAAGCCTAACACAAGCTCAAACGTTCAATTTATTTGAACATTCATGCATAACGAGAATTCTAAGCTTCGCCGCGCTTGACGCATTCTTATGAATCGATAAGATGGCTACATGCCTAGGCCCTACGTTCGACTAATGGCTTCGCAGCTACTCCTCATCGCTAGTTTCTGCTTGTGCTCGCCGCTTGGCGCCCAGACGGTCCTTTCGCAATGGCGCTTGGCGCTACAGCCCTGGCCGAGCGTCCGGATAGATACCGGGAGCGTAAGGCTTACGCCTATGCTCCGCTCCCGAGACAATAGCCTCGGTCAGATCGGACTTACGGCGGAGCCCGGTTCGGCCCTCCTCTTCGCGGCCGATGGCTTCGAGCAGCGCGTCGTCGTCCTCCCCGCGCAGGCGACCGGCGGAGAGCTCGATTCGGGCCCGGCTGAGCTCGGCCTCGTCGCGCTCAGCCCCGTCGGCTCCGACTACAGGCTCGCCGCCGCCTATCGGACGGGAACGCAGCCCAAGGCCGCCGCCTTCATAGACGGGCGGCGCGTCGCCGTCCCGCTCCTGGACGGGCCGGGCATCGACGTGTTCGACCTAGAGACCGGAGCGAGCCTGCGCATAGCCCCGCCCGAGCCCTACGCGCGCTTAGGCGGCTTCGTCGAATGCCTCGTGATCCCGGAGCGATCGGAACTCTGGGTGAGCCAGATGACCGCCGC
>CALKWG010000198.1 GCA_938004315.1 uncultured Spirochaetaceae bacterium | reverse complement strand
CGCTTCGTCAAGGCGAAGAAGCCTTCCTATCAGAAGAAGGAAGAGAGCCTCGAGCAGAAACTGACCTTGCAGCGCAAGAAGGCCAACGCCCCCAAGGCCAACCCCATCCCCAAGTCCATCGACATCATGGAGACTATCTCCGTGGCGGAGTTGGCTAAGAAGATGAACCTAAAGCCCAGCGAGCTCATCGGTAAGCTCATGGGCCTCGGGATGATGGCGACCATCAACCAGCAGATCGACGCCGACACCGCCACCATCCTGGCCGGCGAATACGGCTGCGAGGTGCACATCGTCTCGCTCTACGACGAGACCATCATCGAGAAGTGCGCCGACGACCCGGCCGACCTCGAGCACCGCCCGCCGGTCGTGACCGTCATGGGCCACGTCGACCACGGTAAGACCAAGCTCCTCGACGCCATCCGCAAGGCCAACGTCATCGCCAGCGAGTTCGGCGGCATAACGCAGCATATCGGCGCCTACCAGGTAGAGACGCCCAAGGGCAAGATCACCTTCCTCGATACCCCGGGCCACGAGGCCTTCGCCAAGATGCGCGCCCGCGGCTCGCAGATCACCGACATAGTGATCCTCGTGGTCGCGGCCAACGACGGCGTCATGCCCCAGACCCAGGAGGCCATCGACCACGCCAAGGCGGCCAAGGTTCCCATCATCGTCGCCATCAACAAGGTCGACCTGCCCGAGGCCAACCCCGACCGCGTTAAGACCCAGCTCTCCGAGCTCGGCCTGCAGCCGGAGGAGTGGGGCGGCGACACTATGTTCTTCGAGATCTCCGCCCTGCAGAAGCTCGGCATCGAGGAGCTCCTGGACGGCATACTGCTGACCGCCGAGGTCCTGGAGCTCACGGCCAACTACGGCTGCCTAGCCGAGGGCAAGGTGCTCGAATCGCGCATCGACCAGGGGCGCGGCATCGTGTCCACCGTGATCGTCGAGCGCGGTACGCTCAAGGTAGGCGACCCCTTCGTGGCGGGCGTCTTCCCCGGCAAGGTCCGCGCCCTCTTCGACGACAAGGGCCGCAAGCTCCTCGCGGCCACGCCCTCCACGCCGGTCGAGGTGATCGGCTTCGAGGGCATGCCCAACGCCGGCGACCCCTTCGAGGCGGTGGAGGATGAGAAGACCGCCCACGCCTTCTCCGACAAGCGTCAGGAGCTCAAGCGCTTCGAAGAGGCCAAGACCATACGCAAGGTCACCTTGGACAACCTTTACGATACCCTCCAGGACGGCAGCGTCCAGGAGCTCAAGGTCATCATCAAGGGCGACGTACACGGCTCGGTCGAGGCCTTGAAGAGCTCGCTCGAGAAGCTGTCCACCCGCGAGGTCAGGCTCGTGGC
>CALKWG010000197.1 GCA_938004315.1 uncultured Spirochaetaceae bacterium | reverse complement strand
GCTAGCCCGATGACCGAGAAAGCCAAGGCCAAGATGGCCAAGATCGAAGACGCGGCTCGGGGCCTGTTCGCCGAACGTGGGTATAGGAATATAACTATCGACGATGTGGCGGCCGCCGTCGGCATGGCAAGGACGACGCTCTACGACTACTTCAAGGCCAAGGAGGATATCCTATACGCCCTCGTAGAGCGGAACCTCGTTTTCAGCGCCGACGCGCCGCCGCCGGGGCCGCTCGCCGAGCGTCTTCGATTCACCATGGCGGGCTCCTTCGGCCGGCTCAGGCGCAGCTTCGACCTGTACCGCATCCTCTTTACCGAGAGGCCGGTCCTGGGCGGGGAGCTAGGCGAGAGGCTCGGGCGCTGGCAGGCCGCCCTCTTAGGGACGGTCAATGAGGCCATACAAGAGGCCGTAGGCGGCGGCGAATACGCGCCCCGAGGGGGCGCGGAAGGGGCCATGTTCATGTACCAGGCGGTGCTGAGCCAGTTCTTGAACCGGGCCCTCATAGCCGGGGATCCGAGCCTCCTAGGGCGGGACGATGACGAGGAGGCGGCGCGCCTCGTAGAATTTATGCTATACGGAACGGGGGGATACTGAATGAAGTTCATAACTATTAACGGCATCGAGCTGGCGTATCGCGACAGCCTCGAGGAGGCGGGTACGGGGGCCGGGCGGCCTACCCTGCTCTTCCTCCACGGGGCGGGCGGGTCGCTCGAGCAGTTCGCCGCCCAGCGCGACCGATTCGCCGGCGGCTACCGGGCCGTCTCCGTATCGATGCGCGGTCACGGGGCCTCGGGAGCCCCCGATCCGGCGACGAAGGAAGCGTACTCGCTACAGGCCATGGGCGAGGACCTAGCGCTGTTCATAGAGAGGCTCGGCTTAGCGCCGGCGCACGTCGTGGGCAACTCGGCCGGAGGCGTCATGGGCTTGGAGCTGGCCGCCAAGCGCCCCGAGCTCCTCGCGAGCCTCTGCGTCTTCGGCACGGTGGCGCGCATGGCCTTCCCGAAGTTCCTGCGCGACTTCACCTTCTGGTTCGATACGAAGATGGCCGAGGGAGAGGGCGCGGAGCGCAAGCTCGGCGCGCTGGCAAAGTACGTCAGCAAAAAGCCCGAAGTGCGCTCGGCGGTCGCCGGCATGTTCGTCCAAGCCGCGCGCTCCATACGATTCTATCGCTATGCCCTAGGCGCATACGATTACCTCGACGTCGTCCGCTCGCTCCGCCTGCCCTTCGCGATCATCCGCGGCGGCAAGGACGCCGACATCAACCTGGGCCTAGGCTCGACGCTCCGCGCCGTAGAGGAGGCCCGCGCGGCGGGCTTGCCGCGGCGGCTCTTCGAGCTGCATACGGCGGGGCATATAGCCAACCTGGACGAGCCGGAGGCGTTTAACCTCGTGCTCGAGGGCTGGCTGGGCGAGGTCGCCGGGGAGGCCGTCGGCCGTAGCCGCGACGAGCGGAGGGGGTAGCGGAGAAGCCCGGAGCGTCACCGCGCGGCGGCGGCCGCACGGCGGCGGCCGCACGGCGGCGGCCGCGCGGCGGCGCGAGGACTTCGGAGCGAGGGGGAGCGGCGGGCTTAGGCGCGCGAGGGGAAAGCGACGATGCGCCGGCGACTCGTACGCCGCGCTCCCCCTATTATTATTTATTCACGTATACCAAACGAAGAGCCTCTTCGCGTATGCATCGCCTAGCCGCGCCGGCATGGTTTCGCTGTATTATTCGCGAATAGCGTGCTATAGTATCCCTTAATCATGAACCAAGCGGCCGGCGGATCGCGGCTCGACATGCGGCCGATCCTAAAGGATATCAAGACCGAGGCGTTCCGCGTCATCCAGAACGGCAGGACGCTCATCATCGAGGCGCATCAGGTCTTCTCGGGGCCTCGGGTGCTGCCCTACCACGTCTTCATAGTCAACGCGGCCGATAAGTCCCTGCCGGGAAAGGTCGACGACCGGCCGATAGACATCCCGCCCGGGCACGCCTACTTCATACGGGCGGACAGGAAGGCGGAGTCGGACCTGGACGCGCTCTTAGGGAGGCCGGCGTACTTCGTGGCGCTCCTGCCGGTCGACGGCATGCCGGCCCCCTGGGCGAGCGCGCCCGAGCGCCCGTTCGAGCTGCATCCGGTGGCCTTCGAGCTCCTGCGCTACCTGGCCTCGCCCCCGGGCAGGGACGGGGAGACGCAGAGCGTCCGCGCGGCGACGGAGGCCCTCCTCCTCAGGCACCTGTTCTCCGGCCTCGACGCCGATCCCGGCCGGCCGACGGGCGCCGCCCACGACTGGGCCGCCAAGATCGAGCGCGCCGTCTCGCTCATACGACAGGAATACCGCACCGAATTGCCCACCGAGGCCCTAGCCGAGGCGGCGGCCATGTCCGAGCGGCATTTCATCACGCGCTTCCGCGAGTATACCGGCAAGACGCCGCACCAATTCCTGACCGAATACCGCGTCATGCAGGCCAGGCAGCTCTTGGCCGTCTCCGACGCGCCGCTCATCGACGTGGCGCTCGAGTGCGGCTTCGGAAGCTACGCCCGCTTCTTCGAGGCCTTCAAGGCCGCCGCCGGGATGAGCCCCTCGGCCTACCGGGACTCGCTGGCGCGGCGGGACTAGGCGCGCGGCGGCCGGGCGCACCGACCGCTACTCGAAGAAGCGCTCTGCAAGCTCATGCGAATACCGTATGACGCGCTCGACCGTCGAGAACGAGGCGATCTCGCCGCAGGCGTAGGTTTTCCGTTGGCCTTGGAGCGCCTCGAAGCGTCCGTACCAACCGCCCCGATAGTCGTCCGTCGAGACGTGCGGGTAGTACTTCCAGCGTACTTTCGTCAGCGTCTCGCCGGGCTCGCCGCCCATGAAGCGGATGTCCCGGTCTAAGCCGGCCTCGATCTCGTCGTCCGACATGCGGCCGTCGCCTAAGACGTAGAAGGTGTGGATGCCGCTACCGGGCGCGCGCTCATCCCAAATCATGGCCTTGCCTTCGCCGGAGCGGTCGAAGCGAGCGGGGGCGAAGCCGGCGGGCACGCGGAGGCCGCGCGCGCGCTTAAGGTAGACGCGGTAGTCCTTATGGAGGATGCGCCCGTACAGGGCGCGCTCCTCTTCGGCGGCGTCCAGGAAGCCCAAGGCCTCGTCCAACGGGCAGGCCAGGATCAGGCGGTCGAAATCGTAAATGAACGGCGCTCCCGAGCCGCGCTCCTGTCCGGCTATGGAGATTCCGTCGCCCCGCCTTATACGGCGGATGTCGAGGGAGTAGCGGACGTCCAAGCCGGCCGCCAGGCGCTCCCAGACGGTCTGGACGCCTTCTTCCCACTTGAAGAATTTATGCTTCAGCGCCAGGGCGCGGACGATGCCCGGCTCGAAGAATTTAAGCACGTAGGCGGCCGGGCTCTCGTCGTAGTAGCCGTAGCCGAAGGTGGTATAGGGGATGGAGATGGCCTTCGGCAGGACGCTCATGCGATGGCGACGGGCCCAATCCTGGAACGAATCGGCTAATTCGTCGGGGACGCCCAAGTGGCCGGGGGCGAAGGCCGCGCCGTAGCGGGGCGCCAAGAGGTGGTAACGGAGCATCTCGAAGAGGCCTCCGGGAAGCTCGCCCAGGCTCATCCAGCCGGGGAAGAGCCGCTCGCAGGGCCAGATGCCGTCGGCTATGAACGACTCGTCGACGCGCCTATGCGCCTTGGGCGGCCGCCACGGCCGTACGCCGGCCCGGCGCATCAGGCCTAGGGTCGCGTAGTAGTCGGTCGTACCGAGCACCGCGCCGAGCTCCCAATTGAGGCCGCCTTCGCGGTAGGTGCGGCACTTGCCGCCGGGCTCCGCCTCGCGCTCGAGGACGGTCACCGACTTAAAGCCGGCTTCCTTGAGCCTCAACGCCATTGAGATGCCGGCCGCTCCCGCGCCGACGATCGCGATGCGTTCATTCTTATCGATACCCATAGCTAAGCTCCGTCGTATGATCTTTCATCGGCTACCCGGACCGAATCCGACGCAAGCGCCGCGCCGACGCTCGCGGGCGCGGCGGAGCTTGCGGGCATGGCGGCCCGCGGCCTATAGTCCTATCGTGCACGAGCTACCGATTATAGCACGGGTCTTGGATCTGGCCACGGCCTCCGCGCCGCCGGGCGCCGAGATCGTCCGCATACGCCTGCGCGTCGGCTATCTCTGCGACGCCGAGCCGCTCTGGCTCGAACGCTACTTCAGGACAGCCGCCCGAGGGACTCAGGCTGGAAGCGCCCAGCTCGTCGTGACGCGGGAAGCCGGGCCGCCGCCGGACGGGGCGGCCGCGAAGGCAGGAGCTCCCCGCGGGACGGCCGATACGCCGACGGCCGCCGGAGCGTCCGAGCCCGACCGATCCGCCGCCGACGCGGCCTTCGGCTACGTCCTCGAGTCGATAGAGGTGCGGGACGCCCCGCAGAGGAACGGGCCATGAGCGATTCAACCAGGATCATCGACGTACGCGCTGCCGTACTCCAAGACAATGACCGGCTGGCCGCCTCGCTTAAGGAAGAGCTCAGGCGAGGCGGTACCTTCCTGGTCAACCTCATGGGCTCGCCGGGCGCCGGCAAGACGAGCCTCCTCGCCGCGCTCCTGCCGCTCCTAGCCGGCCGCTTCAGGCCCGCCGTCATCGAGGCCGACCTCGACTCCAAGGTGGACGCCGACGCGCTCGAGGCCAAGGGTTGGCGGGCGGCGCAGCTGCGCACGGGCGGCTTCTGCCACTTGGACGCCTTCATGGTCAGGCGCGGGCTGGCCGAGCTCGGGCTCGTCGACGAAACGGATACCGCCCCCGGCGCCCCCGGCGAGATCTGCGCCGCCGGCATAGCCGGCGACGCCCCGGGATCGGCCGGCCGGGGACGGAAGATTCCGCCCTACGACCTCGTCTTCGTCGAGAACGTCGGCAACCTCATCTGCACCGCCCAGGTCGACACGGGCGCGGCCATGAACCTGGCCCTGCTCTCCGTGCCCGAGGGCGACGACAAGCCGCTCAAGTACCCGCCCATCTTCGCCATGGCCGACGCGATCGCCGTCACCAAGGCCGACTATTTGGATAGAGAGACCTTCGACCTCGCGGCCCTGCGCGGACGCGTCGCCGCGCTCAAGCCCGACTCGCGCGTCATCGCCGTCTCGGCCCGGAGCGGAGAGGGCTTAGCGGAGCTGGCCGAGTTCATCGCGGAACGGGCCGCGGCCTGGCTCAGCGGCGCCGCCCGTGGGGATAGGCGCGCAGGCCCAAGACACCTTTAAGCCCGACGCCGAGCTTCTTTAAGAGCCCCGGCCGGCGCGCCGCCAAGCGGCCCAGGAGCTCCTGGGTATCCTTAGGCGGTACGAGCGCCGGCGTAAGCGCCTCGAGGCCGATCGCGCCGAACTTACAGGCGGCTACGCAGACCCCGCAGCCTATGCAGCGCCCCTCGATCACGCGGGCCGCGGGCCTATCCGCCCCCGCCCG
>CALKWG010000196.1 GCA_938004315.1 uncultured Spirochaetaceae bacterium | reverse complement strand
CGGCGACCACCGAGTGCTACACTCTTTCCCTACACGACGCTCTTCCGATCTGCCCTTACGCTGGCCTAAGGCGTCCATGAAAGGCGCCAAGGCGGGTCGGGCCAGGCTCATGACGTGGCAGTGGGGGTCGAAAAGGAGCCTCATGCGCCGCCTCCGGCGGCGATGCCAGCGCGGCCGGTCGCCCGGCCGCCGGCCGCGCTCAGCGCCTCATGGAGCTCCCGAGCCCAGGGGGCGACGCGGTATAGCTTACGACGGCCGTCTTTGCCGACCTGCTCCATGAGCCCGGCCTTGGCGTAGGTATAGAGTATCTTCCGCGCGCGCTCAGGCCTAATGCCCAGTGCAGCCCCCAGGGCGGCCGAGTCCCAGGGCCCGTCGCGCGAGGCGCCGCCGGGTAAGAGGGCAAGCCAGTCCAGGGGCCCGTCCAGGCTCAGGGTCTCGATCACGTCCTCGAGCTCGCGGCCGAGGGTGCGGTCGCCCTTGCGGCGCCAGGAGCCCGAGCCGTCGCGCACGCGATCCTCGGCGACCCTGACCAGGGCCAGGTCGAAGCGTACGTTGGCCGAGGCCACGATGAGCGGCGCGCGCACGAGCTCGTCGAAGGCCGAGTAGCGGTCCTTGCGGCCCCGGTACAAGCGACTCGTGAGCTCGGCCCCGGACGACGGGTCCAGGCGTCGGATGCGCTTCTCCACGACGACGGGGTGCACGAGGCGTACCGGCATGATGCAGGCCAGGTGTAGGATCTTATGCTGGATGGCGCCGAGGCTGCGGGTTTGCACCTCGATGAGCTCGTCGGGCAGGGCGACGTCCACCACCTTGCCGCCGACGCGGGCCTCAAGGCGCGCGCCGGGCGCGGCGGCGTAGCGGCGCTTCAGGGCGTCGTGCAGGCCGGTCTCGGCATAGAGGCCGATGCCCGGGCTCTCGGCGACGAGGCTGGCCGCGTTCATACTCCCCGCCGCGTCGTCGCCCTCTATCTGTTCCATCGCCTCCCCCATAGGCTAAGTATCGACGATAGGCGCGCGCTTGTGAAGGCGGACGGGACGGACGCCGCCCGGCGCTTGCCCAGGCCCCGCCCCGCCGGGCACAATGGCGGCATGAGAGCTTCGGCCGCCGGCCTACCCATAGACGACTACGTCGCCCAGATACGCTCCGCGCTGCGGGGCGGCGGGCGGCTCGCCCTATCGGCGGAGACCGGCGCCGGCAAGACCACCGCGCTGATGGCGCGCCTCGCCGAGTCGCGCGAGATCCAGGGCAGGGTCCTGGTCCTCGAGCCGCGGCGCCTGGCGGCCGTCTCCTCGGCGGCGCGGGCGGCCGAGCTCCTAGGCGGCAGGCCCGGCGGCGCGGTCGGCTACCGCGTGCGCGGCGACGCCAGGCCCGGCGCGCGGCTCGAGTACTGCACCGAGGCCGTCTTCATGCGCGTCGTCCAGGACGATCCCTTCCTGGAGGGCGTCGGGCTCGTGGTCTTCGACGAATTCCACGAGCGCTCGGCCATCGGCGACCTCTGCCTGGCCTTCGCCCGCTTCGCCGCCGAGGCGCGGCCGGAGCTCGGCCTGCTCGTCATGTCGGCTACCTTAGACGGCGACGGCGCGGCCGCCTACCTAGGGAGCCCTAGCCTCTCGGTACCCGGGCGGCTTTATCCCGTGGAACTGCGCTACCGTCCGGCGGCGAACGACGCCGGCCCCTCCTGGAGCGACGCCGCCGGGTACCTTGGCGGCGGCGCCAGGCGCTGGGCAGGCGCGGCGGCCGTGGCGGCCGCCGCGCGCGAGGCTTGTGACGCGGTCGAAGGAGACCTTCTCGTCTTCCTGCCCGGCCTCCGCGAGTTAAGCGACGCGCGCGAGGCGACGGCCCGCGCCCTCCCCGAGGCTGAGATCCTGGTCCTGCACGGCGGGATGGAGCTTCGGGAGCAGTCGGCCGTCATAGCCTCGCCGGTAGCCGGCCGCGCTCGGAGGGTCATCCTGGCTACGAGCGTCGCCGAGACGAGCCTGACCGTGCCGGGGATAGCCGCCGTCGTCGACATGGGCCTCTCGCGCTTCACGCGCTACGACGGGCGGAGCGGCCTCAACCGCCTGGTCACCGAGCGGGAGAGCCTCGCGGAGGCCGAGCAGCGGGCCGGCCGCGCCGGCCGCCTGGGGCCGGGGCTCTGCATACGCTGCTGGGACCGCGGCGACATACTCCGGCCGGCCCGCGAGCCTGAGATACTGCGCACCGAGCTCTCGGCCGCGGCGCTCGAATGCGCGCTCCGCGGCGAGGCGCAGCGCTCCGCCGTGGGCTGGCTGGACGAACCGCCGGCCGCGGCCTGGGACGACGCCATCGAGCTCCTAGCCGAGCTCGGCTTCCTGGAAGGCGCCGGCGCTACGCCCCTCGGCGCCCGAGCCGCCCGGCTAGGGACCGGCCCCCGGGCCGCGGCCGCCCTCCTGGCCGCTGAGGGCGCCGCGCTCGCCGAGCGCTCGGCCCTGGCCCTAGCCTGCGCCATGCTCGAGGAGCGAGGGGCCTCGCTCCGCTCGGCCGCCTCCTTAACCGAGGCCGTCGAATCCTCCGGCGGCCCCGAGACTCGGCCGGCCGTCGCCGAGGCCGAGCGGCTTTTCGCGCGCGCCTACGGCCCGGGCTTCAGCCTCGCCGGCGCCAAGGCCGCCGCCGATCGGGCCGGCGAGCTCATGGCGCCTGGCTTCCCCGACCGCCTAGCCAGGCGCGCGGAGGACGGCTCTTGGGAGCTGCGCTCGGGTAAGAAGGCCAAGCACGGCCCGGGGCTACCCGAATCCGGCTGGATCCTGGCCTTGGACTGCGACGCCGGCAGATCGGAAGAGCACACGTCTGAACTCCAGTCACCGAATACGAT
>CALKWG010000195.1 GCA_938004315.1 uncultured Spirochaetaceae bacterium | reverse complement strand
CCCAGTGGAACTCGACGTGGCCGAAGCCGCGGTAGGCGGTGCCGTAGGGCTTGTTGGTGTAGATGGTGTACGCGTCGATCCAGGCGTTCGGTATCTCGTAGGGGCCGGAGGCCGAGTAGCCGGAGGCGCGGGTGACGTTCACCGCGTAGTCGGCGTAGGCGCCCGAATCCCAGTACATGGTCATGTGCTGAGCTAGGATGCGACCGTCCTCGGCCACGCCGGTCTTGATGCGGTAGGTCAGGGCCGAGCGGCAGGGCAGGAGGCAGAACTCCTCCTCGCGGCTGGCCTGGAACTTGACCGGCTTGCCGCCGGCCTTGCGCGACAGCACGGCGCAGAGCGGCTCGACGCCTATGCCCGCCTTGCCGCCGAAGCCGCCGCCGACGTAGGGGATCTGCACCCGCACCTGGGCGTGCGATAGGCCGAAGGCGTGGCAGAAGAGGTTGCGCACGGTGAAGGGCGACTGGGCGCTCGTCCAGATGGAGATCTTGTCGCCCTTGCCCCACTGGACCACGGCCACGTGGGTCTCCATCGGCACGTGCTGCACCGAGGGGCAGGAGTACTCGCGCTCGACGACGTAGGCCGATTCCTCGAAGCCCTTATCGACGTCGCCCTTGCGCAGCTTCGTGTGGTTGGCGACGTTAGTGCCCGGCTTGGGCGTGAAGGCCGCGGCCATATATGAATAGGTCCCGAGCTCGGGGTGCACCAAGGGCGCGTCGGGCTTGAGCGCGTCCATGTGGTGCAGGACCGGCGTCAAGGGCTCGTACTCGACCTCGATAGCCTCGACGGCGGCGCGCGCCTGCTCCAGGGTCTCGGCGGCGACCGCCGCGACGGCCTCGCCGTAGTGGCGCACCTCGCCCTTGGCCAGGATATACTTATCGACGATGTAAAGGCCGATGTGGTAATTGAGCTCGTCGCCGGTGACGATGGCCCGGACGCCCGGTAACGCCGCGGCCTTGGCCGTATCGATGCGCTTGATGCGCGCCCGCGCATGCGGGCTCTTCTTCACCTGCGCGTGGAGCATACCCGGCAGGATCATGTCGCTGACGAAGCCGGCCTCGCCGGTCAGCTTCTCGGTCATGTCGGGGCGGCCGGCTTCCTTGCCGACGAAGCGCAGTTCGGCGGGGCTTAGGTCGTTAAACATGCTCGAGCCCTCCCTTTTCGCCCGAGCCGGCTAGCTCGGCGACGGCCTCGACGATCTGCACGTAGCCGGTGCAGCGGCAGAAATTGC
>CALKWG010000194.1 GCA_938004315.1 uncultured Spirochaetaceae bacterium | reverse complement strand
ACGATGTCGTATTCGGTGACTGGAGTTCAGACGTGTGCTCTTCCGATCTGAAGGAGCTGGATCGGACTACCAAGGAGACCGCCGCCCAGCGCGACCGGCTCGGGGCCCTGGTGTCGAGCGCCGAACGCCTGGCGGCCGACGCCAGCGCCATAGCGCGGGAGCTGGACGCCGCGGTGAGCTCGGTGGCCGAGGCGGCGGCCAGCTCGGCGGGCGAGGCGGTGCTCATCGTCGAGTCCGCCGGCGAGCAGGGCCGCAGCCTCGCCGAGGCCAACGGGGCCGTCGGGGGGCTGGTCTCGTCCATCAAGGCCGTGAACGCCGAGCTCGAGGGCGAGGCGAGGAGCCTGGAGCTCGCGGCGGCGCAGACCGCCGAGCTCCTAGCCGGCTTCGAGGCCGTGGGGGAGGGCCTCGAGGGCGCGGCCAGCTTCGCCGAGGCCTTGGACGGCATGACCCGCAAGGGCCGCGCCGACATGGAGCTTCTCTCGGGGGCAATGGCCAAGGTCAAGGCGTCCAGCGCCGAGATCCTGGGCGTGGTCGACGCGGTCAACGACTTCGCCGACCGGACCAACCTCCTGGCCATGAACGCCTCTATCGAGGCCGCCCACGCCGGGGCCGCCGGCAAGGGCTTCGCGGTCATAGCGCAGGAGATCAAGAAGCTGGCGGCGGCCAGCGCCGAGCGCGCGGCCAAGATAGGCCAGATAGCCTCGGGCATACGCGGCGCGGTGGACGAAGGCTTCGAGCTCTCCGTCCGCGTAAAAGGCTCGCTCGAGGCGCTGGCGGACGACGCCGGCGCGACCTCCGGACGCGTGCTCGAGGCCGCCCGCGGCATGGGCCTGCAGCGCGAGGCCGGCGGCCGCATCGCCGCCGAGTCGGAGGCCTTGGCCTCCTCGGCCGGGCGGGTACGCGACGAGGCGGGCCGGCAGGGCTCTTATTCCGAGCGCGTCGCCGCCAGCATGGCCGAGCTTTCCGGGGCGGCAGAACGGGTGGGCCGGGCGGCCGGGGGCATCGCCGACAAGAACCGCCGGCTCGCCGCCGAGTCCGAGGCGCTGAAAGGACTGGCCGGCCGGGCACGCCGCGCCGCGGAGGAGATGGCCGCCCTTATGAACGCCTAGGCATGGCGAAGCTAAGGCCGAAGGGAGCGCCTGAGGGCGGCGCGGCTCTGAACGATCACGCGCCGCCTTCGGCGGAGGCTCTCGCCGAATTCGGGGAGGCCGTCCTCGCGTTCTACGAACGCGAGGGCCGCTCCTTCCCCTGGCGCTACGAGGCCGATCCCTGGCGGGTCTTCGTCTCGGAGGCCATGCTGCAGCAGACCCAGACCCATCGCGTCCTACCGAAATACCTGGCCTGGTTCGAGCGCTTCGCCGGCCCGCGGGAGCTAGCGGAAGCGCCGCTTCAGGCGGTCTACGAAGCCTGGAGCGGCCTAGGCTACAACAGCCGCGCCCTGCGCCTGCGCGACGCGGCGCGCCTGGTCGTTGAGTTGCATGGGGGACGACTGCCGCGCTCGGAAGCCGAGCTACGCGCGCTGCCGGGCGTCGGGTCCTATACGGCGCGCGCGGTCCGGGCCTTCGCCTTCGGCGAGCCGGGCGCCGTCCTGGAGACTAATATACGGGCCGCGCTCATATTCCACTTCTTTCCCGATCGCAATAGGGTGGGCGACCGGGAGCTCGAGCCGCTGGCATCGGCCCTGGTCGAAGGCCGGGATCCCCGCCGCTGGTACTACGCGCTCATGGACTACGGCGCTTGGCTAAAGAAGCGCGAGGCCAACCCGAGCCGACGGAGCGCCGCGTACGCGAGGCAGTCTAAGTTCGAAGGTTCGGCCAGGCAGGCCCGCGGCGCCGTACTCCGCGCCCTGTCGGCCGCAGGAGGATACCTGCCGCTCGACGGCTTGGCCGCCGCCGCGGGCCTCGAGCCGGGGCGCGCGGAGGCCGCGGCCGCGAGCCTAGCCGCCGAAGGGCTGGCGCGCTACGAAGCCGGAGGGCTGCGCTTCGCCGACTAAGCCCGCGCCTTGAAGACCCGCGCGAAGAAGCGGGCGAGCCAATCGCGAAGGCGCGTCCAAGGCGAGCCGAGCGCGCCCTCCTCGGCGGCGACGACCGGCAGGCGAAGCACGAGCTCCCCGTCCCGGAGGAAGCTAAGCTCCCCGACGCGCGTCCCGCGGGCTATAGGCGCCTCGAGCTCCTCGGGCAGGCTGAGCCTGGCCATAAGCTCCCCCTCGGCGGGCTTTGGCACCGTGACGGGCCCCGCCCCTTCTATCGCCAGCTTGAGCCTCTCCTCGCGCCCGCCCCACAGCCGGGGCGAGGAAAGTTCCGGTTCCGGCGGCGTTATCGTCTTATAATTATCGAAGGCCCAGTCGAGCAAGGCCCGCGCCTCGCGTTGCAGCGCCGGGCCGCCCTGCGAGCCGCCGAGCAGGACGACGATGAAGCGGGTGCCTTCGCGCTCCGCGGTGGCGATGAGGTGGGAGCCCGACTCGCGAATGAAGCCGGTCTTAAGGCCGTCCGCGCCGGGGTAGTTGAAAATTAACCTGTTACGGTTGCGCAGGAGTATCCGCCCGGCCGGCGCGGGCTCTCCGGGCGGCATCAGCTCGGCCCGCGGGAATTCCATGCTCGTCCGCGCGTGGTAATCGGCCAAGGCGCCGGGGTGGGCCAGGATGTATTCGCGCGCCAGTATGGCCATGTCGCGCGCGCTCGAGAGGTTCTCGTGCGAGAGGCCCGTGGGCTCGACGAAGCGCGTCGCGGACAGCCCGAGCGCGGCCGCCTCCTCGTTCATCATCGCGGCGAAGCCCGAGGCGGAGCCGGCCATCAGGCGGGAAGCGGCCAGGGCGGCGTCGTTGCCCGACATTACCGCCATCCCCAGGATCAGGTCCCTGAAGGGGACGCGCATCCCGGCCTTAAGGTACATGAGAGAGGAGCCGTAGGGCAGGGCCACGTCGCGGCGCTCGATCTCGAAGGCTTCATCCAGGCCGATTCGACCCGCCTCGACGGCCTGCAAGGCTAGGTGCATGGTCATCACCTTGGTAAGGCTCGCCGGGGAGATAGAGGAGTCGACCTCGCGCGCGTAGAGCAACTCGCCGCGCGCGAACTCCATGACCGCCGCCGCCCTGGCCGAGGGGCTCGGGGGCGGGGCTACGCGCGAGGCCGAGGCCCCCGGCGATAGGCTCACCGGAGCCGGAGCTGGCGTCGCCGGAGACGCAGACGCCGTGCCCGGCGCGGCGGTCCGCAAGAGGGCGTAGAATGCGAAGGCCGCCGCCCAGGACGGGCGGCGGCCGCGGCGTTGGATACTGATAACCTAGAACTCCGCCTGCTTCGGGGCCCGGGGGAAGGGAATTACGTCCCTGATGTTCTCCATGCCGGTCACGTAGCGCATCAGGCGCTCGAAGCCCAGGCCGAAGCCGGCGTGCGGCGCCGAGCCGTAGCGGCGGAGGTCCAGGTACCACCAGTAGTCGTCGGGGTTCAGCCCCTTCTCCTGCATGGCGGCCACGAGCACGTCGTAGCGGTATTCCCGTTCGGAGCCTCCGATGATCTCGCCGATGCGCGGCACGAGCACGTCCATGGCGCGGACGGTCTTGCCGTCGTCGTTGCGGCGCATATAGAAGGCCTTGATGTCCTTGGGGTAGTCGGTGACGATCACCGGCCCCTTGACCACGGTCTCGGTCAGGTAGCGCTCGTGCTCGGTCTGCAGGTCGCAGCCCCAGTAGGGCTTGAATTCGAACTGGTCCTTATGCTTCTCCAGCTCCTTGACCGCGTCCCCGTAGGAGAGGTGGGCGAACTTGCTCGAGCGCACCCCTTCGAGCATGGCGATGAGCCCCGGCTGTATGCGCTTGTCGAAGAAGGCCAGGTCGTCGCCGCACTTATCCAGCGCCCAGGACAGGAGGTACTTGATGAAGTCCTCGGCCAGGGCCATATCCTCGGGCAGCTCGGCGAAGGCCATCTCGGGCTCTATCATCCAGAACTCGGCCAGGTGGCGCGGGGTGTTGGAGTTCTCGGCGCGGAAGGTCGGTCCGAAGGTGTAGACCTTGCCAAGGGCCATGCAGTAGGTCTCCACGTTGAGCTGGCCGGAGACCGAGAGGTAGGAGCGCTTGCCGAAGAAGTCCTTCGAGTAATCCACCGGCTCGCCTCGCTTGGCTATGCCGTCCAAATCCAGGGTCGTGACCTGGAACATCTCGCCGGCGCCCTCGCAGTCGCTGGCGGTGATGATGGGCGTGTGCACGTACTTGAAGCCCCGCTCGGCGTAGAAGCTATGGACCGCATAGGCCATCTCGTGCCTGACCCTGGCCACCGCGCCGAAGCTGTTGGTGCGCGGCCGGAGGTGGGCTATCTCCCGTAAGAACTCGAAGGAGTGGGCCTTCTTCTGAAGCGGGTAGCTATCGGCTGGGCTCTCGCCGTAGATCTCTAAGGATTCTGCCCTGAGCTCGACCGGTTGGCCGGTGGCTGGCGAGGCGACGAGGACGCCCTTCACGGCGACGGCTGCGCCGGTGCTCACCCGCTCGAGGGCGGCCTTGGCCGCGTCGTCCATGGCGTTATTGTCGAATACGCACTGGAGGCCGGCGAAGCACGAGCCGTCGTTCAGCTCCACGAACGCGGCGCCCTTGGTGTCCCGCTTGGTGCGGACCCAACCCTTGGCCGTGAGCGCGGATCCGACCGACCCGTCCCTGAGGATGGCTTTGATGTCTTGCATAGATAGCTCCTTATGAACAGCGTATTCGACGCTTTCTTCATACCATTTTAGCAGTCGAAAGGTCAAAGGGCCGCCTCGCCGCGGTTTTCATTTTCATGGAAAGCGTAGTATATTCGTCGTCAAGACCGCGAGTCCCGGTTCGCGCCCTCCGGGGGCGGATCAAACCTATCGGCGGAGAATGCCATGTATTACAACACGACCGTCGCCTACCTGCTCTGGGCCTTAGGCGGTTTCGGAGCCCTCGGGCTCCAGCGCTTCTACCTTCGCAAATTCCCCACCGGCTTCCTGTGGCTCTTCACCGGCGGCCTCGGGATGCTCGGTTCCATCTACGATTTCCTCACCCTAAAGAGGCAAGTCCTCGAGGCGAACGCCAGGGCAGGCTACCGCGACGCCATTAACGGCCGCTCCCAGACCGTCATCATCCGCGAGCGCTACGACGAGCCCAGGCGCCGCGAGGAGCCCAAGGCCAAGGAAAGCGTGGAGAAGATAGCCCTGCGCATCGCTCAGGCGAACGGCGGCAACGTCAGCGCCGGCGAGATCGCTTTGAACAGCGACTATACCAAGGAAGAGGCGACCAAGGAGCTTGAGAAGCTGGCCTCCAAGGGGCTGTGCGAGCTACGCGTGCGGCCTAGCGGAGTCCTGGTTTTCAGGTTCCCCGAGTTCGCCAAGGACGACGAGGGCTACGAACTCTAAATGAACGTTCAGCGGCGCGCTGCCCCCGACATCGGGCTCCCCGCCGCGATCAGTACCTTATCCGGGAGGCGCTATGGATAGGCGGGGCGACCCCATCGAATTCCGCGTCGAGCGGCACCTGGCCGTGCTCGGCGAAAGCAAGGGCGGCTGGAAGACGGAGCTCAACCTCGTGAGCTGGAACGGCCGCGAGCCTAAGTTGGACATCAGGGCCTGGGACCCCGAGCGCAAGAAAATGGGCAAGGGCATTACCCTGTCGCCAGACGAGGCCGCCAGGCTTAAGGACGCGCTCGCCGCCTACCTGGCCTAAGGCCGAGCTCCCGTCACTCGCCGTGGAGCGGGAAGCGTATCGATAAGACCGCCCCGCCGCCTTCGGCGTTGGACCATGAAAGCTCGCCCCGCAGTTGCTCGGCCAGGCCTCCCATCAGCTGGAAGCCTAGGCTATCCGAGTTCGACGGGTCGAAGCCCGCCGGGAAGCCTGGCCCGTCGTCGCATACCGAAATCGACGCCCGGCCGCGCGCGGATTCAAGGCGTATCGTCACGCGCGCGGCTCCCCTGCCGGCTATGCCGTGCTTCAAGGCGTTCGCGCAAGCTTCGAAGACGGCCAAGGCGCAGGGAACGGCCCGGACTAGATCCAGCTCGATCTGATCGCCCTCTACGTTCAGGGCCACGTCGTCGTTCGGATAGAGTTCGAGGAGGCCCGCGGCTAAATCGCCCAAGTACTCCCTCATCGGAACGAGCTCCACGCCCTCCGACTGGTACATCTTCTCGTGGACCATGGCCATGCTCTGGATGCGTATGCGGCTTTCCTCGAAAACGGCGCGGTCGGCGTCGCTCACGAGCTTGCCTTCCTGCAGCGCGAGCAGGCTGGACATGATCTGCATATTGTTCTTAACGCGGTGATGTATCTCCCTAAGGAGCGTCTCCTTAACGCCGAGGGCCGAGGCCAATTCGTCCTTGGCGGCGACGAGGCTACGCTCGCGTTCGGCGACCGAGCCGGCCATGGCGTTTAGGCTTTCGATGAGGGCGTTGATCTCGCTGTATGGGGAGCGCATCCGTATCGACGAGTAGTCGCCGGTCGCGAGGCGCCCGGCGTCGTCTACCAAGGCGTTGAAGGCGTTCAGGATGCTCCGCGCCAGGGCCGTCGAGCCGGTTACCGCCAGCGCCAGCGCGGCCAAGACGCCGAGGGCGGCGATGAGGGCGACCTTCCGCGCCGGGGCGTAGGCGTCGATGACCGGCTCCGAGACGATGAGGATCCAACCGGCCTCGTCCACGAAGCCGATGGAGCCAATCCTGGCCTCGCCACGGATCTCGTAGCGAGCCGTGCCTCTCTTCTGGTCTCGGGCCCAGGGATAGAGCGGCAGATACGAGATATTCTCCTGCGCCGCGACGCGCTCTTCGTGGCGATGCGCGATGAGGGTTCCGTTCCTGTCGGCCACGGCGACGTAGCCGTCGCGTCCGAAATTCATGGCGCGTATGAGCCTTGAAAGCCACTCCAAGTTGATGAAGCCCACGGCGTAGCCGTCTTCGGCCGGCAGGACGATGGCCGCGGTCGGGTTGCCGCTGAAGGCCGACCTGAAGCTCGACGAGATGAAGGGGAACGATTGGCTGCGGCGGGCTTCGGTGAAGTAGGGTTGCCTAGACATATCGAGGCCGGCGTATTCGTCGGCGCCCGGCAGCTGTAGGAGGACCCGTCCGGCCGCGTCGAGGATCTGGACGGCCTCGAAGATCCCGGTACGGACGAGCGCCGATTCCAAGAAGACGGCGCCGGGCGTCTCGCCGTAGGGCGCCTTCGCCTCGGTCACGGAGGCTAGGAGCAGGGCGCCGTCGGCCAGCGATTGCCGAACCGCTTCCTCCGCCGCCTTCGCCAGGGTTTCGTTCTTATTCTCGACGTTCTCATTCACGCCCGCTAAGACCGATAAGTAGATCGCGACGCCGAGGATCGCCAAGGGCAGGTTGATGACGAAGCCGAAAAGAATGGTTATCGTGCGTCGTAGGCTCGGCATTGGTCGCGGCCTCGCTTCCTCAGGGCGCTGAGACGAAGGCGCCGTCGCGCACGACTATCTTAAAGCGTTCAAGCTCGGCGTCGCCGTAGCGGTCCATGATGAGCTCCCCTTGGAGTCCGTCGAACGAAGCGCGCTTCAAGATAGCCTCCTTGGCCGGGAGGCGCGGGGCCGAACGGTAGGCTTCTATGGCCGCCGACGCGGCGAGCCAGCCTAGGCCCGCCACGAAGTCGGCGGGACGGCCGAATTGCCGTTCGTAGCGGGAGCGGAACCGTAACCATCTCTCGCCGACGCCGTTGGGGTCGAAGTAATGGGTGAAGGCCATGCCTTCTATAGAGGCGCCGCCGTTGTCCAGGAGGGCTTGGGTCATAGCCCAGCCGGTGCCGTATAGGAGGCCGTCGAAGCCGGCCTTGCGCAGTTGCTGCGCTAGATTCGCGGCCTCAGAGGCGCTCGCCACGATGACGAGCCCGTCGGCGCCAGTTTCGCGCGCCTCGGCGGCCAGCGCCGCGTGCCTAGCGCCCCGTTCGGAGTCGAAGGAAATCCTCATAGCTTGCCTTCCGGAGAGCTCGGCGTAGCGCGCCGAGAAGGCGGCGGCTATGCCCTCGGAGAAGGCCTTATTCGATTCATCGTATATGACGAGCGGCTTTCGAACGCCGTCGGCATGGGCGTATCGCGCGAGCCATTCGGCTTCCGAGGCGTTGGGCGGGTTGACGCGAAGGAAAATGTCGTCCAGGCCGCTCAAGATCGGGCTGCTGGCGGTGGGGCTGACGAGCGGCGGACCTTTATCGTACGCGGCGACGATGGCCAAGGCCATGTCGCTGGTCATAGGCCCTATGACCGCATAAGCGCCGGCGGCGCTTAAGGACGCGTAGGCGGCGACGGCCTTGGCTTCGTCCTGCGCGTCGTCGATGGGTTCGAGGACGACCCGGCGGCCGCGTACGCCGCCTTTCTCGTTCGCCTCCTCGACGGCTATGAGGGCGCCGTTCCTGCCAGATATGCCCAAATCAGCGTTACGCCCCGAAAGGCCGCCTATGAAGCCGAGGGTCAGGGGTTTAGGCGCGCACGAAGATGCCAAGGCCGCTAGCAGAGCGACGCCGAAGGAAAAACGCGTTGGTTTGTGACGAGTGCGGCGAACCCACATGGCTATATTGTACTGTAACGCCGAACGCGCCGCAATCATCGTAGCGAGCGCCCAGGCGATCGCCGCGGCGCGCCGCCGAGCCGGCGGCTGCGCCGATTTCACTTCGGGTAAGGCCTAAACGTGGACGGCTCGGCCCAGGACGCCCCTAGCCGCCTCCATCACGCCCTCGGCTATGGTCGGGTGGGCGTGCATCAGGTCAGCCACCTCGTCCACGGTAAGCTCGCCCGATCGGGCCAGGATGAGCTCGTGGATGATGTCGGTAGCCCGCTCGCCCACGGCCGTCGCGCCCAGGATCTCGCCCGAGCCCGGAGCGGCGACGATCTTCACGAAGCCCTCGGGCTTCTCCGTAGCCACCGCCTTGCCTATGCCGCGGTAGGGGAAGCTGAAGGCTTCATAGGCCAGGCCCGATGCCTTGGCCTTCTCTTCCTGCATGCCGAAGCTGGCTATCTCGGGGTCGCAATAGACGGCCGAGGGCACGAGGCTCAAATCCACGCGGCGCTCGCGCGGTTCATGGCCGCCCTTCAGGATTTGCGCGATGCGCTCCGCGGCGATCTCCCCCTCCTTACTGGCCACGTGGGCTAGGAGAGGCGTGGCTACGACGTCGCCTATGGCGTAGACCCCGGCGGCCGCGCTCTCGTAGTACTCGCCCGTCGGTATGAAGCCCTTCTCTAGTTTGATGCCCAAGCCTTCGAGGCCTAGGTCCTGCGTATTCGGGACGCGGCCTACGGCCACGAGGACGGCGTCGGCCTCCAGCGTTTCGGCCGGGGGCGTCGCGCCGGAGGCGGCCGCTTTCAACGATAGCCGAAGGCTATCGCCCGAGCGCTCCAGGCCGGAGGCCAGGGTGCCGGTCATGAAGCGAACGCCGCGGCCTTCGAAGGCCTTGCGGGCCACGGCGGCGGCCTCGGCATCCTCCAGGGGCAGGATGCGCTCCATGGCCTCCACGATCGTGACTTCCGCGCCGAAGGCGTTCCAGACGTAGCCCAGCTCCATGCCTATGGCGCCCGCGCCTAGGACGGCGATGCGGCGCGGCAGGCGTTCGAGCATAAGGGCGCCCGAGCTGGAGAGTATCTTCTTCTCGTCGAAGGGCATGCCCGGGAGCTCGCGCGGCCGCGAGCCGGTCGCCACGATGACGGCCCGGGCGCGGACGACGCGGGCGCCGCCGTCGAGCTCGATCTCCCGCGGCGACTTTAGAAAGGCCGTTCCCTTGATGTACTCGACGCCGTTCTTCTTTAGGAGGAACTGCACGCCCTTGGAGAGGCGCTCGGCGGCTAAGCGGCTTTTCTTAAAGGCCTTGCCGTAGTCCAGGCCGCTCAGGTCGATCGTCGCGCCTAAGGCGCGTAGCGTATCGGCCTCGTGCAGGGCGTCGGCCTGGTGTATGAGGGCCTTGCTGGGGATGCAGCCGAGGTTGAGGCACACGCCGCCCGGTCTGTCCTTCTCTATGACGCAGGCCTTGAGCCCGAGCTGGGCCGCGCGTATGGCGGCTACGTAGCCACCGGGCCCCGCGCCTATAACCGCTAGGTCGAAATCGTAGTCGCTCATAGCAGGGCCCTCGCCGGATCCTCGAGGTAGTCCTTAAGGGTGGCCATGAAGGCGGCCGCCTGGGCGCCGTCGATGACGCGGTGGTCGGCGGAGAGGGTCATGCGCATGCGCTTCCTAATCGAGGGCTGGCCGCCGTGGGCCACCACCTCATCGGCGACCGCGCCCAAGGCCAGTATGGCCGAGCCAGGCGGATTGATGATGGCCGTGAACTCCTCGACCCCGAAGGAGCCGAGGTTGGAGATCGTGAAGCTCGCGCCGGTGTATTCCTCGGGCGTAAGCTGGCCGGCCCGCGCGCGGCTTATCAAGCCCGACAGGCTCTCGTCTATGGCCTCGACGCCGAGGCGCTCGCAGGCCCGCACCACCGGGGTGATGAGCCCGGCGTCGAGCGCGACGGCTAAGCTTATGTCGGCCTGGCCGAAGTAGCGTATGGCGTCGCCTTCCCAGCCCGCGTTCACGATCGGGTGGCGCTCCAAGGCTAGGGCCGCGAGCTTCATGACGAAGGCGTTGAGCGACAGGGGACGATCGCGGCCGGCGTTCGCCGCCTTCCTGAGCTCTAGGAGGCGCTCCATGTCCACGGCCATGCGCACGAAGTAATGGGGCGCTTGGTTATAACTTTGTCCCAGGCGAGAGGCGATGATCGAGCGCATCTTGGAGACCGGCACGCGGTCCGAGCGGAGGCCGCGAGCCGCGGGGGCCTTGGAGGCCGCCGGCGCACCGGCGACTAGCTCGGAAGAGCGTCGTGTAGGGAAAGAGTGTAGATCTTGGTGGTCGGCGTATCAT
>CALKWG010000193.1 GCA_938004315.1 uncultured Spirochaetaceae bacterium | reverse complement strand
CACCGAGATCTACACTCTTTCCCTACACGACGCTCTTCCGATCTGCTTTTTAAAAGCGGGCAACGTTTTTATGCGGATAGTCATAACTCCTTCCCGTCCTCTGCCGGCCTGGCGAGTTCGTCCTCGGGCTTCGCGGCCTTGGCCTTGGCCGCCGCGCGGCTGGCCGGCCTAACGCCCGGCGCCGAGACCGCCGCGCTGGCTTCCGAGGCGGCGCGCTTAGGCTCGGCCTCGGCGGCGCGCGCCGTCTACGGCGGCTTTACCGTCCTGCCCGCCGGCGCCCGCCGCGCCGAACGGCTGTACGGCCCGGAATACTGGCCTGAGCTCCGCGTGCTCGTGGCCGTGACGAGCCGCGTCCCGAAGGACGATTCGTCGCGCGGCGCCATGGAGCGCACGCGCTTAAGCTCGCCCTATTACCGCGCCTGGGTCGACGACGCCAAGCTCCTAGCCGACGAGGCGCTCTTCGCCCTGGCGGCCAAGGACCTGCAGAAGCTAGGCGAGCTCATGCGCCTTTCCTACCTGCGTATGCACGCCTCGGCCATGGCCGCCGACCCGCCCGCCCTCTATTGGTTACCGGCCTCGCTGGCCTGCATCCGCGCCTGCGCCGCCCTCAGGGCCCGCGGCATAGGCGCCTGGGAGACCATGGACGCCGGCCCGCAGGTGAAGGTGCTCTGCCTCGAGTCCGAGCTCGCCGCCGTGCGATCGGCCCTGGCCGAGGCCGAGCCGACCCTGAGCTTCATCGAAACCCGGCCCGGCCCCGACCCGGACATAGAGGAGCTCGCGTGAGGCTCAGCGTCGCGGGAAACCTGCTCATAGCCGGCGAATACCTGGTGCTCCGCGAGGGTGGCCTGGGCCTAGCCTGCGCCGTGGAGCCCCGCGTCCGGGCGAGCGCCGGCCCGGCCGATTCATGGTCGGTCGGCGCGACGATGGGCGGCGAGGAACGGAGCTGGTCCCCGCCGCCGTATGCGGAAGCCGATGCCCCGGCTATCGACGCCACGCGGCTACCGAGCCTCCCCGTGGCGGCGGCCGTGTTCGCCCAGGCCGAACGCCTGTGGCGAGAGGGCGGGCTCGAGACCCGGCCCCTACGGATCGAGCTCGACTCGAGCGCTTTCTTCGGCCCCGACGGGCGCAAGGCCGGCTACGGCTCCAGCGCGGCCTCGGCGGTCGCCCTCGCCCTGATCCTAGGCCGTGCGGCGGGGCTTGATAGCGACGCGCTCAAGGCCTTCGCCCTAGAGGCCGCCCTGCTCGGCCATCGCGGCGCCCAGGGCGGGCGCGGCTCGGGTTACGACGTCTACGCGTCGGCCCACGGCGGCCTCGGCCTCTTCGTAGGCGGCGCCCACCCGTCTTGGCGGCCTCTGCCGGATCTCAAGCTTCCTCCGGCCTTCCTCTTCCCGGGGCCGGCGCCGGTCGCCAGCGCCGACGCGGTAAGCCGCTTTCATGCCTGGCTTGAGCGCGGCGGCGAGGGCGCCCAAGCCGCCCTACGCAGGGGCGGCGAGGCCGTCGCCGCGTTGGCCGGCGCCGAGGGCCTGAAGGAGTTCGCCCGCCGCCTGCGGGAAACTCGCGAGCTAGGATGCACGCTCGGCGCCGCCGTCGGCGTTCCGGCCGAACTAGCCACGCCTCCCGGCCTCGAAACCGCCATCGTTAAAGCCTCCGGGGCCGGCGACGAGCTAGGCATGGCGTTTTTCGACGGCGAAAAGCTCGGCGACGCCGAGGCTGCCGGGCGTTTCATCGAGGCCGGACGAAACCTCGGCCTCCGCGAGCTCAAGCCGGCTGAGGGACCTCTATGGCTTTCGTAGGAACAGGCGGCTCTAAGCTCCTCCTCTTCGGCGAGCACGCCGTGGTACACGGCCACCCGGCCCTGGGCATCGGCATCCCCGGCGCGGTGAAGATTAGCTGGGAACCGGGAAGCGCGGCACTCGCCGCCTGCGCCCCCTTGGATTACGCCCCCATGGTCGAGGCGGCGTTTAAAGAAGCCCACGCCGAGCTTTTAGCCCTGGGCTACGCCCCGCCGCCTGCGTCGGGCTCGCTCAAGGCCGAAGGCGACATAGTCCCCGGCTCGGGCTTCGGCTCCTCAGGCGCGCTCTGCGCCGCCTTGGCCCGCTGCGTAGCGGCCGCGTCGGCCGGCCCGATGCCCGTCCAAATCGCCGATCTATGGAAGGCCGCCCATCGGGCCGAGAGGCTCTTCCACGGCAGGCCCTCGGGCGTCGATACGGGCTTAGCCCTGCTCGGCGGACCTAGGCTCATCGTCCCCGGCCCGACCTTCCCCCCGAGCGCACGGGAGCTCCCGCCGCTGGACGCCTTCGTCGTCTACGGGGCGGTCCCGCGGAACTCCAGTTGCGCGGCGAACGTCGCCGCGATAGGCCGGGCCATGGCGCGCGGGGACGAGGCTGTCGGCCGGGCGATCGCCGAGCTCGGCTCCATAGCCGGCGAAGCCGGGGAAACCTTCACCGACGGCCGCGGCGCGGCCGCGCTCGGGGACCTGGCGGACCGGGCCTCGGCGCTGCTCCTAGCCCTGGGTCTCGGGACGGCCGAGCTCGAACGGATGCTGGCCGCCGGGAGGGCCGCCGGGGCCTTGGGCGGAAAGCTCTCAGGCGGCGGCGGCGGCGGCGCCTTCTGGCTGGCATGCGGCGCGCGGGCGGAAGCGGAGCGCGTCCGCGACGCCTTGCGCGTAGAAGCAACCCGGCTCAAGCTCCCCGGCGACGGATACTTAGGGATCGAGGCCGTATGAATATGCTAAGAGCCGAACATCGCCCAGAAGACTCCGCGCCGGCGAGGCGCGCCTCTTTCACCCTCACCCTCGCCCTCGCCACGAGCCTGCTCGCATCCGCGATTCCCGCTTCTGCGACGCCGGCGAGCGCCGCGCCGGCGAACGCCGCGCATGCGGCGGCCTACCGGGGGCTCTCGGCCGAGCTCCTCGCTTCGATACGCGACGGCTTCTATCGAGCGGAACAGAGCATGGACGAGACGCTCAAGGCCATAAGCTTCATGGAGGCGAAGGTCGACGGCCCAGTCGCCGCCTGGCCCGGCCTCGCTAGGGCGTACCGCGCGTCGCTCGAAGGGCTTATAGGCAAGCATGATACGCGCTTGACGGTGAAGTTCAATAAGGTTAACGAGGCTATCAAGGCTTTCGACGGCATAGCCGAGGCGTTCCCGAGCTCGTTAGAGATACGCTTCCTGCGCTATGCCTTCTTTTCGCAGCTGCCCGCTATCTTCGGCGTCGGGCGCTTCGTGAAGCCCGACCTGGAGGCTATCATAGCCATGCTCGAAGCCGGGAGCGATCCCTTCGTGCCGGCGGCGCAGCAGACGGACATGGCCGATTGGCTCCTGGCCGAGGCGA
>CALKWG010000192.1 GCA_938004315.1 uncultured Spirochaetaceae bacterium | reverse complement strand
CGGCCGGCGGCGGCGTAGAGCTCGGCCAGGAGCCCGGCGCGCCGGACGAGCGGCAAGACCTCGCCGTCTTTCGACTCTAAAAAACGCAGGAGCTCATCCCTTCGCCCCTCCCGCTCGAGGAGCTGGGTCAACAGCTCGGCGGCCCGCTCCCGAGGGCGGCCGGCCTCGTGCCTGACGGCGAGCCTAAGGAGCTCCTCGCGCAGGACGAGAAGGCCGCGATCCTCGGCGTGCATGGAGAGGAAGAGGAAGGCCCCGGGGCCGAGCCGCTTGATGGCCGCGGCGTTCGGAGACTCGAGGCGCTCTAGGGGGAGCTCGGCGCCGCTTACGAAAGCCTCGCGCCAAGCCTCGGGGCTCCAGCCGTGGACGTCGGCGGCGACGCAGGAGCTCGAGGCGAGGGCTAAGAAAGCGCCGGCCGCCGCGGTCGCCGCGAGCCTGAAGCAGGGCTTAGCGCGGCGGTATATAGATCGTCGTGCCCGATATGATGAGGTCGGGGTTCTTGATGTTATTCGCACGCGCTATCGTACCATAGAGCCAGGGAGTACGGTAATACGCGATAGAAATGTCCCACAAGGTATCGCCCCAGCGTATCTTATGGTTGACGCCGCCCTGCTTGGCCGGCTGCGCCGCGGGTTGGGTAGGCGCGGGAGCAGGAGCGGCCGCGGGGGGCGGGGCGGGCGTAGGCGCCGGGGTCGGCGCGGGCGCAGGAGGCGTCGCGGCTTGGGTCGCCGGAGCGGGCGCCGGGGTCGACGCAGGCTGAGGGGCCTGGGCGGGCTCGGGAACCGGGGCGGGTTGGCTTACGGGAGCGCTCGCGACCGGCGGCGCCGGCTGCCTATCCGCGGTACACCTGAAGACCAAAAAAGCCACGGCGAGCGCTACGACGATGATGGCCAAGGCGAGGAGCCAAGGCAAAACCTTGGAACCGCGGCGCTCCGTTACCTTATCCTCCGATTCTTCGGACTTCTCGGCGTACCCGTCGTCTATAAAGGTAAGCGCCGGCGCCTTGCCCTCGGGCTCGGGTTCGGGTTCGGGTTCGAAAGGATTGTCCGCGGGAGCGGCGAATTCGCCCTCCTCTGGGATATCGAAATCGTCGCTTAAGGCCGAGCTATCCTCTTGAAAGTCGAAGTCGGGAATATCGTAGGTCTCTTCATGGGAAAGCGACTTCAAGGAGACCGAAAGAGCCTGGTGCTCGCCGCTAACGAGCTCCTTGGCATAGGCGCTGAGGTTGCCCTCGGCGTCCAGGCCGATATCCAGGCGGATATCAGGTTCGCCCTTAGGTCTGGCCGGGATGTTCTCTATGACGAGGCTACCCACGTAGCTGCGCTCGACCAGGGGATCTTCGGCGCCGCGGTAGACGTCGATCTGGACGCTCGTCTGGCCGTCCTTCACGGTCGTCAGCACGAGGCGCTTCTTCACCTCGTCGCTCTCGTCCAGGATGGGATAGAACCTGCCGTCCGCGAGACGAATTCCGATCTGTGCCATATGTAAATCTCCCCTTTATTAAAACGCTAAGAGCCGAACTTTCCTTATAGTATCGGCGCGTATGCGGAAAAAAACCAGGGTAAGCTTCGATGTTTCCCGGCGATATGCGCCGGCGGGCGAGGCGGCTCGCGGCCGCCCCGATCGCGGCCCGGCTTGCCGCCCCCGCGGCCCCGAGCCTATACTGCCGGCCATGCCCCGCTTCATCCTATGGCCCGCCGGCTACGTATCGTCGGCCTCGGCCCGCTCCCTGGCCTACCTACGCGGCTTCCCGCGCGCCGTCTGGCTCCTCATCGCCGCCACCTTCGTTGAATCCATGGGCCGCTTCATGGTCGTGCCCTACCTTAGCCTCTATATGCGCGACCACGGCATAAGCCTAGGGACCTTGGGCATTGTCCTCGGCGCGGCGCCGGTGGCCAACGTGCTATTCGGGGCCTGGGGCGGCCAGCTCTCCGATAAATGGGGGCGTAAGCCGGTGCAAATCCTGGGCGTCGGCCTGTCGGGACTGGCTATGTACGGCTTCGCCTTCGCCGGCGCCGCGCCGATCATGCTCGCGCTCTTGAACTTCCTCAACGGCATGACCAGGACCTTCTATCGCCCGGCGACCAACGCGGCGCTGGCGGACCTCTGCCCGGCCGAGCGCCGCTCGGAAGCCTACGCGCTCAACCGCATCGGCTTGAACGCCGCCTTCGGCCTGGGGCCGGTGCTCGGCGTCGCCGTCTTCCAGGCCGCGCCGCGGGCCGGCTTCATCCTGGGCGGTACCCTGAACCTGCTCGTGGGCCTGTATATCGCCTTGGCCATACCCGAATCGGCCCCGGACAGCCTGGCGCGCAAGGCGAAGGCGTCGCGCGGCGCCCCGAATCGCGACGCGACGGGCGCGAAAGGGCGGATCGCAAGGCGCGGTTCACTGCGCCTCATCGCCTCCGACTCAGGCTTTTGGGTCTGGACCCTGGGCATGACCTTAGTCTGGAGCGCATACGACCTTATTCAGAGCTTCCTACCGTTGCATTTACGCGATTCAGGCGTGAGCCTTTGGGCCTACGGCGCCGTGCTCACCACGAACGCCCTCATCTGCGTCTTCGTGCAGCTCCCCGTCTCGCGGCTCCTCCGTACGGCGCCCTTCGCGCCGCATGCATCCCTCTCGAAGTTGCTCTTCGCGCTGGGCTTCGCCGGCTTCGCCTTCCTGCGCTCGCCGTATTTGATCGTCGCGGCCATGCTCATCCTAAGCCTGGGCGAGGTCTGGGGCTCGGCGGTGCAGGTCCGCTACGTGCCGGAGCACGCGCGGCCGGAGCTCCTGGGGCGCTATATGGGGCTGTCCATGGCCAGCGAGCTGGGGCGCGCCGTCTGCGCCCCGGTCGCCGGCTTCCTCATGGCCGCCCGCGGCGGCGCGTCGGTCTTCGTCATGGCCGCCGGCCTGGCCCTGGGCGGCGGTGCGCTCCTGTACCTAGCCGGCTCCTGGCAGGACCGCTCAGCCCGCTGATTTCGCCGCCAACTTCGCCTTGAACTTCTCCATGGATATGATCGCGCGTATGTGCGTGCCCTCGCCGATCTTCTCCTTTTCGTCGTAGGCCTCGACCGTGAAGTGGAGCATCTTGCCGTCCACCTTGGTCAGGACGGCGACGGCGCGGACGCGCATGCCCATGGGCGTGGCCGCCAGGTGCTTCACGTCCAGGTGATAGCCCACCGTAGCCTGGCCGGGCTCCAAGAGCGGGTCGACCGCGGCCAGGGCCGCCTCCTCCATCGCCAATACCATCATGGGCGTGGCGTAGACCGGCACGCCGCCGGAGCCCAGATGGGCCGCCGTATGGCGTTCCTCTACCGTAAGCGAGCGCTCGGCCTTCAGGCCTGGTCGTAATCCTTCCATCGTCGTCCTCCGTTCGCCGGGCGCCCTCGAGGGGCGCCCGGAAATAGCATAGCCGCGATAGGCGGACGGCGCCAGGGTAAGTCGACGGGGCTCAGCCGCCGATCGAAGGAGCCGCCTCTAAGCTCGGCGGGGCTTCGTCCTCGGCCGCCGGCCTAGGCGCCGGCTCGGAGCGGAACGGCTCCCAGAAGGGCTCTATGCCCGCGGCCAGCTTTGGCAAGGACACCAGGATGATATCCTCGCCGAAGGGTATGCGCGCCTCGCCTTCGAAAGTCCGGCCGTTCGCGGAGGCCTTGACGCGCAGCCGCTGCCCGACGGCGACGGCCTTCACGCGCTCGCGCATAGACAGCTGCTGTACCTCGCCACCGTTCACCGAGGCCTCGACCGTGCGGAAGGCCGCGTACGACCCGTCCTCGGCCGACTTGTTGTCCAAGAGTATCGTATGGCCGCGGCCGCCTACGAAGGCCCAGGCCGCCGCCGCGAGGTACGCCGCCGCGAGGGCCGCCCGGAACGCCGCGCGCCGCCCGGCGACCGCCTTCGACTTGATCCGACTAGCGTCGCTCATAGGGCAGCCTCCTTCACGCCTACGCCCTCGGCCGCCGAGCCCCTGAGCCCGGCCCTTGCAATCTCGACGCCGCGCTGCTTACGCCAGGCGTGCAGCACGAGCGCCAAGGCTATGGCGCCGTAGCTGAAGGCGTCGCGGAAATATTCGCCGATCTGCGCCGAACCGAAGAGCTCCGCGCCGGCGCGCGGCATGACGATGTACATGAGGTGCAGGAGCACCACGCCCACGAACACGTTCGGGATCGTCGCCTTGGTCACCGAGGCGCCGCCGACCAGTATGGCCGCGACGGCGAAGAAGCCCGTCTGCCGATGCGCGTTGTAGGTGGCCATGTTCCCCATGTTCTGAAGGAAGATGATCTGGCCGACCATGGCCAGCACGGTGCTGATGACGATGGCGACGATGCGCGTCCGCTCGACCGGTATGCCGGCGGAATTCGAGACGACCTGATCCTGGCCGATGGCCCGCATATCCTGCCCGAGCTTGGTCTTCCTGAACCAGACGATGAAGAGGCAGAGCGCCCCGATGATGCCCAAGGTCGCCGCCGGCACCGCGACGCCGGCGATCCTGATCTCCAGTAGGCGGTCCAGGCTTTGCCGCACCGAGTCGAGGTTCAGGGTGTTGCGGATGCCGTAGCCGCGCGAGAGCGTGATGGCCGCCGAGCGCATCGGTATGACGCCGCCCATGAGGTAGAGGACGACGAACTGATAGAGCCCGTCCATGAAGAAGCCCAGGATGAAGCCGGTGACCATCTCGCGGCCGCGCGCGCGGTTCAGGACCTCGCCGCAGATCCAGCCCAGGAACACGGCGATGGGCAGGCCCACGAGGTTCGCGAATATGAGGCCCGGCACCCCGATTATATTCCAGTCGACGGCGAAGATGAGCCCGATCTCGCCGGCCATCGCGCCTAAGACCATGCCGAAGTTGAGCCCCATGCCGGCCATCACCGGCAGGATCAGGCTGAACACGAGGAATGAATTCCTTCCTATGCGCGTGACGATTTCCTGGATGATATAGCCGGCCGACAGCCCGGAGACCGGCGTGGCCGCGGCGGTGAGCACGAGGAAGATGATGACGACCACGTTGTCGGCCGCGAAGCGGCGCAGGTTGAACTTCTTGCTCATTTGCTTACCTTGGTCTTTCTGGTCAGCGCATAGAGGATCATGCCGTTGGACAGGACGATGCGTATGACCTCCGACATGTCGGTCTTGAGCACGCTGTTGATGACGCTCGGCGTCATCGTCAAGATACCCTGGAAGAGCAGCGTCCCGACCAGGACGTTCGCCATGCTGGCCTTATTGACGCTCGCGCCGCCGATGAGCAGGGCGGCGACGGCCGGGAAGGCCATATAGAGCGGCCCCTGATAGAGTTGGATGAAGCCGTAGCTCTGTTGATAGACCAGGATGCCGGCGGCGCCGAGCATCGTCGACACGACGACGCTGATCGTGCGCATCTTATTCACCGAGACGCCGCCGGCGCGGGCGAAGTCCGGATTGGAGCCGACGGCGGTAATCGCGGTGCCGGTCTTGCTCCTGAAGAACAGGTAGACGATGAAGGCGCAGAGGAAGACGAAGAGAATCATGCCGGTCGGCAGCTTGAAGCTCTCGCCGACCCGCAGGGCGAGGGTATCGTTTAAGACATGCGCCCAATAGCCGTCCAAGGTGATCGTGGTGCGTAGGCCCTGCCCCGCGTAGCCCCAGACCATGGACGGATTCGTATAGGGCAGGAGCAGCCACAATATCGAGAAGAAGGTGACGATTGAGAAGCCGACGTACATGGCGATGGTCATCTCATCGCCCTTGACCCGATTGAGGAGCGAGCCGTACAGCCAGCCGAACAGGATCGCGAAGGGCATGGAGATCGCCAGCGCCCCGGCGAAGCCGAGCCAGCCGGTCAGCCCGAACTGCATGGCCAAGGTCCCGCCGAGGAGGCCGGCGATGATGCCGACCGGCAGGCCGAAGTTCAGGCCGCATCCCGACTGGACCATGGGCACCAGCGCCAACACGAGGATCGCGTTCTGACCGAAGCGGTTGAGGACGTCCGAGATCGAGGTGTCGATGCGGACCCCTACGAAGGGCGCGGCGATGAAGAGGCCTATCAGGAAAAAGAAGATGATGATGCGCGGCCAGCCGAAGTCCGCGACGAATTCCCGCGCGCTACGCATGCGGCGCCTCCTCGCGGGTCTCGCCCGCCATCAATAGGCCGAATTCCGACGGGTCGGCGCCCGGCGGCAGGATGCCGGCGATACGCCCCTCGTCGACGATGGCGACGCGGTCGCAGATCGAGCGCAGCTCCTCGAGCTCGCTGGATATCATGACGATGGTCGTGCCGAAGTCGCGGTTATAGTGCCGCAGGCTCTGCAGGACCAGCTCCTTGGCGCCGACGTCGATGCCCCGGGTCGGCTCGCTGACGAAGAGTAGCGTAGGCCGTAGCGCGAAGGCCTTGGCTAGGCATATCTTCTGCTGATTGCCGCCCGATAGCTCCTTGGCGCGCTGCTTCGGCCCGGTGCACTTGATCGATAACAGCTCGATATACTCGCGCGCCACGGCGTCCAAGCCCGCCTCGTCGCGCAGCTTGAAGAGCCCGCCCAGGTAGGGTCGCAGATACATCCCGCGCGACTGCATGGCCGTGAAGGCGATGTTCCAGTCCAGCGGCTCGTCCAGGAGCAGGCCCACGCCGCGGCGGTCCTCGGAGACGAAGGCCATGCCGAGCTCGAGCGCGGCCCGCGGGTCGTTCAGGGGGACCGGCTTACCGTCCATCTTCACGGAGCCGCCGGCGGCGTAGAGGCCCATGACGCCGTTGGGCAGGCCCAGCTTGCCCTGGCCGGCCAGGCCGCCGACGCCGAAGATCTCGCCCCGCCGCACGCGTACGGACGCGCTTCGGACCGTCTCGCCGGGCATGTCCACCCATAGCCCGTCGATCTCCAGTATGTGGTCCTCGGGAAGCTCGCGCGGCGCCCGGGCCTTATCGGTCTCTACCGAGCGGCCGACCATCCACGACGCGATGTCCCGCACCGTTACAGATCGGAAGAGCACACGTCTGAACTCCAGTCACCGAATACGATC
>CALKWG010000191.1 GCA_938004315.1 uncultured Spirochaetaceae bacterium | reverse complement strand
TCGGCGTTGACATTCTATGCATATGCTCATATGATGATAGTAGGCATATGCTCATATAGGAGGTAAAGATGCCGCGCCCCATAAACGAACGCCGCGTAGGCCGAAGCTACGGCAACGTCATTTTTAAGCCCGCCGGCATCCCGGCGCGAGAGCTGCCCGAAGTGGTCCTGGGCCTGGACGAGGCGGAAGCCATACGGCTGGCCGACCTAGAGGGGCTCTATCAGGAAGCGGCGGCCCGTAAGATGGGCGTGTCGCGGCAGACGCTCGGGCGCATCCTAGAAGAAGCGCGGCGCAAGGTCGCCGACGCTCTCATCAACGGCAAGGCCCTCCGCTTAGAGGGCGGCGAGATATACATCGAGGAGGAGACGGGTATGCACAAGAAGGTAGCGCTTCCCACGCGGGACGGCATGGTCGACGAGCACTTCGGCCACTGCGAGTATTTTACGGTATTCGAGGTCGAAGGCGGCGCGGTCAAGGCTGAGAAGCGGGTCGATAGCCCCGACGGCTGCGGCTGCAAGTCCGACATAGCCTCGGTGCTGGCTAAGGACGGCGTGAGCCTCATGATAGCCGGCAATATGGGCGAGGGGGCGGTGCGCGTCCTTAAGGCCAACGGCATCGACGTTATCCGCGGCGCTTCGGGCTCCGCCCGCGCCGCCGTCGAAGCCTGGATCGCCGGAACGGTCAAGGATTCGGGAGTCGGCTGCAGCGAACACGGCGGGCACGACTGCTCGCACTAAGCGACGCGAGCCGCGGGCCGGGCCTCCTGCGGGCAGGCCGACCCGCGCGGCCGCTTTCGGGCGGCCATTGCGCGAGGCGGGCGAGCGCGTATAGTATGCCGCCATGCAGCGCGTCACCAAGGAACTCGGCCTAGGATCCCTGGCCTTAGCCGGCACGGCCTTCTTCTGGAGCCTAGCCGGCCTCTTTATCAAGCTCGTCGACTGGAATCCCTTCGCCATCGCTGCTAGCCGCAGCGTCGTGGCCGCGCTCTTCCTCTGGGCGACGGTGAGGAGGCCCCGCTTCACCTTCTCGCTGCCGCAGATCGGGGCCGCGGTCGCGAGCGCCCTCACCATGCTCATGTTCGTCTACGCCAATAAGCATACGAGCTCGGCCAACGCCATACTCCTACAATACGGCGCGCCTATCTACACGGCCATCTTGGCATCCCTGCTCGTCAAGGAGCGGCCGCGGGCCGAGCACCTCGTCGGCTTCGCGGCCATAGCGGCGGGTATGGCCCTTTTCTTCGTAGACGAGATCGGCGGCGGTTCGCTCGTAGGCGACCTCGTCGCCGTGGGCTCGGGCGTCAGCTTCGCCTTCTACTTTGTATTCATGCGCATGCAGAAGGAAGGCTCGCCGCAGGAGTCGAATATCCTGGCCCACATCATCACCGCCTTGACCGCCGGGTCGATAGCGCTCTTCATGCCACCGCCGGTCGTCACCGGCGGGGCTATCGCGGCTATACTCGGCCTGGGCGTCGTGCAGATCGGCATGGCCTCCGTGCTCTTCGCCTGGGGCATCAAGCGCGTCCCCGCCATGGAGGGCATCCTGATAGCAGGCCTCGAGCCCATCTTCAATCCTCTCTGGGTCTTCTTGGCCCTGGGCGAACGGCCCGGCCGCAACGCGCTCATAGGCGGGGCCATAATTCTTGTAGCGGTGCTCGGCTCGAGTATCGTGAGCGCGAGGAGGGACGCGGCCGCGGCCAAGGATGCGGCGCGCGGGGCGGCGCGGGCCGGCTCGGCCGCGGCGAGCCCGACGGCCTAGGTCTTCCCTTAACGGCGGGCCTTAAGGCGGGCCGCTCGGGCGCTAAGCCCCGCGGGGACGCGCCCGGCCGCGGTTTGCCCGCGCGACCGCGTTTGCTTATAATAAAAAAATGAGCTCCGAAAGTCAGTCCGGCCCCCTCGCATCATGCGAGGACGAGAGCGCGCGTTACCGC
>CALKWG010000190.1 GCA_938004315.1 uncultured Spirochaetaceae bacterium | reverse complement strand
CCACCGAGATCTACACTCTTTCCCTACACGACGCTCTTCCGATCTCGAGAAGGACGTTCAGAACCTGATCGAGCGCAACTCCCCGACCCTGGCCCACATCAAGAAGGTCCCGGGCTACGGTAAGTATTACGTCATCCCCATGATGTACAGCCGCGGCGGCGCTGTCGCTGGCGATTTCACCAAGATGACCGCCCTCGTCTCGGCCACCGCTCGCAATCGCGCGATGCAGGTGACCTACGGCCAGGCGTTCACCGGCTTCGCCATCACGCCCAAGGAGCACCTGGCGTCCGAGACCGAGCCTGGCGCCTTCATCCAGCTCATCCGCGAGTACTACTTCGCCAGCACCGAGGCGCTGCGCAAGACCATCGGCGGCGCGATTTTCGGCGCTGGCTATGGCGAGGTAGCCCCGGTTCTCGCTGTTGACGCCGGCCGCCTGTTCGTCACCATGAGCGCCCACGGCGCGATGATGCTCGATGTCGGCTCCAAGGTCCAGTTCGCGACCGGCCCTCTGCCTAACGGCGCGTTCCGCGCGGGCGGCGCCGTCACCGTGACCAAGATCGAAGACCTCGGCAACGATACCGTGCGCGTCACCTTCGGCAGCCAGTACGATGCGGCCGTGGCCCCCGGCGACTGGGCCGAGATCGACGGCTTCCGCGACGGTTCCGGCAACCCGCTCCTCTTCGTCGGCCTCCGCGGCTGGCTCCCCACCATCGGCAACCGCACCGGCGCCACCTGGACCAGCTATATCGGCACCGCCTTCTTTGGCGTTGACCGCTCCCTGTACCCCTCTCGCCTGGCTGGCCAGTTCGTACTCCGCAATACCGGCGGCGGCGAGAAGTATAGCGAGGCCCTGGTCCGCGGCGTTCGCCTGGCCCGGCGCGCTGGCTCCGTGCCCGACATGATCGTCCTGAACGACGTTGACTTCGGCGTGGTCATCAACGAGATCAAGGCCGCCCAGACCCAGTGGCAGGCTATCAACGGCCCCAACGCTGGCGGCGAGCTCAAGGCTACCACGGGTATTTCGTCCCTCATGTTCGCCTTCTCCAATACCTGGATCGGCTACGTCGTGGACGACCCGTACTGCCCCGTAGGCGTCGGCTACGTCCTCGAAACCGAGTCGGTCGGCATGGCGATGCTGTCGAACAAAAAGCCCATCGACACCGAGGTTCCCGTGACCAACGAGGGCGGCTCGCCCAAGATCGCCTCGCAGGATACCCCGCCCATGGAGTACCGCTGGAACATCGACGACCTGCTCGCCACCGCCCCCTCGGACACCGTGGACGGCCAGGGCGCGCGGATTACGACCCAGTTCTTCGGCGCGTTCTTCGTCCGTAACCCGGCCCACTGCTGCGTGGTCAAGTTTGACCCGACGCTCGCGGCCTAGTCTCTAGCCGTTCCCCTGGCGGGGCGGGTAAGGTTTACTCCTTTTCCTGCCCGCTCCGCCTTCTTTTCAAGGAGCCCCACCTATGACCGTTTCCGACATCATTACCGCGGCCAAGCAGTACACGCAGATCGAGGGCTCCTCGTGGTTCAGTGACACTGACGCGCTGCGCTCCGTTAACCGCTCATACCGCGACCTGTACGAAAAAATCCTAGACGCCAACGATGAGTATTTCATCAAGGAAATCGAAGAGCCCCTGTCCGCGCTCGCCGTCATTCGCGAGCACGTTTACGACTACACGCTCCCCGCCGACTGGTATCGCCTGCGCCGGCTGGCCGTAGTGCTCCCCGTTGGCGACCATGTGCTAAGGCGCCTGGAGCCGCAAGACCTGAACCGGACGGAGGGCTACCGCTACTTTGCCGACCGGCTCCGCATATCGTTCAAAGGTCCGCAGGATACTTTTAGAATCGAATACTACCCCAAGCCCGCGGAGTATACCGGGCTCGGTGATACGATAAAATACCCGCCCCAGCTTGAGCCGCTTATCCTGGCTTACCAGGTCGCCATGGACATAGCCAAGGCGCAGAACGGCGACGCCACCCGGCACGCCGAGGAGTACGCCCGGCTCTGGCAGCGCTTCGAGCACGCGACGACCAGGCGCGACAATATGCGCTATCCGCGCGTGACCAACGTCTACCGCTCGACCTATCCGGGATGGTGATAAATGCCCGACCCTAAGCAGGACGTTAAGCCACTCATAATTAAAGCCTCAATTGACCTCGAGACGACGCCCGCCGACTTGCAGCCGTGGGACGGCCAGGAGAAAATCTTACGCAACACGGGTATCGAGCGCGACGGCGGCATAACTAATCTCTATACGGCCATCGAAAGCAATACGCTATTCGAGGAAACGCTCTTCACCCGCAACGGCCGGCGCGTGCGCCTCGTGCGCGATGATGTCAACGACCTGTTCCGCGTGCTAACCGGCAGCCGCGACATCGGCCAGGTTCCGCAATGGGGCGTCAAGGACCGGCGCATCCTAAGCGTTGACGCTAACGACGTGCTCGCCACCGTTGACGGCACGGTTCTAGTGCTCCGCATTTCGGCCAGCTTGGCGACGATTCAAGAGGTCGAGTGTCAGACTTTCGAATTGATACGGCAGCGCTCGTTTATAATCCCCGCGAATGTCTCGGATGGATTCTTCGTGCGTAACAAGGCGCCGACCTGGGCCAACGTGACCAGCATCGCGGGCGTGTTCGCGGTCGGCACCGTGCTCAACCATAACGTCATCACCGACGCCGGCACGGTCTACACGATAGCAAATCAGGTCGGGTTCCTCAACTCGTCCCAGGTGTTCGCGTACTATGAGAATGGCTGGATTGTTTCGGCCACCGATGACGCGGACCCGCGGACGTTTCTTCTTAACTCGGCGGGCGTCCAGCAGGGCACTTTCACCGAAGCGACCTACATTGTCGCCAACTATAACCGCATAACCGATACCGTCAGCTTTACCGGCTGGCGTAACGTCGTCACGCTCGGCACCCCGGGCACGATCGGAAATACCTTCACCCCGCCGGCTGCGCCGCTTGGGCTATGGACAATTACGCCCGTGACCGCCGTCATCGCCAGCCCGCAGGCGCTCAATATGACCTTCGGCGGGTACTGCTTAGCCTATGGCTCGCCTACGCGCTCGCTGATCTTCGCCAACAACACGCCGACGGCTCGCACCTGGACGATAGGCCACGCGACCCCGCCCGAGATTTACGGCTATCTTGACAACGGCGCGCCCGTGGCGTTCAAAGTGCATACCGCGCTTGGCGAGGCGGCCTATATCTCGGCGTCGTTCAACCCGGACGGAATCGGCGTACCGATCACCGAGGTCGGCGAGCTGAATAGCAAGTATTACCCGCAAATCGTGACCTGCAACGGCACCGACCTGCGCATCATGTACCGCCGCGGCGACGGCACCTATGCGACCGTGCTTGTCTCTAAGGATATACCCATCCGGCTCCAAGAGATCGCGCCTGGCGTGGTCAAGATAAATACCATCTCGGCGCTTTGTGTCGCCGACGCGAACGACAATGATTTACAGTACAGCGGCAACGCTTACAACGGCTTTGTCGTCGTCGGCTATGATGCCGTGGCGCCTCTAGCCCAGCGTGCGCACGTGGCCCGCTACCGTGGCGATTACGGCGGCTCGGTCGATACCGGATTCAAGACTACCGGCGCCGTCACCGTGGGCCAGGTCAACCTCGTCGAAATCCCCGAGTCGGTTCAGTTCAGCCCGAGCAACGAAACCATTGACGTGTTCGTTGGCGTCCCGCCGGCCAGCATCGACTATTACCGCTCAATACGCGACGGCCTCGCGCAGTCGGTCAAAGCGTCGCTTCTCGGCACTATCTACGTTGACGATAGCATCATCCCGCCCCCGCAGGGCGTCGAATACGCAGAGCAGACGATCAAGCTAATCGGGACGACGGCTATACGCGAGCTGAACTACGACGGCTACGCGCTCCTCAACGAGGCCCGGGGCCGATTCAACTCGTTCCGCCTGTATAGCCAGCTTTACCTGTTCGATGACGACTGGATATACTCGGCCTCTCTCCTGGCTAACCGGCTACAGCAGACGACCCAGGTAGCCAACGCGCTAGGGCTCCGATTCATAGCCGAAAGCCCGACCGCCGTATATTTCCTGTCTACGTTTGATAACTCGCTATATTCTTTCGACGGCGGCCAGACTGTCAACAAAATCATACGCATGAACCGCGCGGGCGAGATTATCTTCGGGACGTACAACACCCGCGAGAACACGCTGGCGCTGTTCGGCTCCGACTTCGTGCTATGGCTCCGCGATGGTATCTTAAGTTCGTCCCCGCTGCCGTTTGTGTATCCCTATCGAGCTTTTTCGACCTCGGACGGCATCTGGATAAGATCGGAAGAGCGTCGTGTAGGGAAAGAGTGTAGATCTCGGTGGT
>CALKWG010000189.1 GCA_938004315.1 uncultured Spirochaetaceae bacterium | reverse complement strand
CTAAGCGGCCGCCGGCCGAGCCGGAGGGCCGCCTAGCGCCCGCTCCGGCGGAGAGGATACCCAGTGCGCGCCCCGAGCATAGAAGAGATCATAGCCCAGGACCGAGCGGCGCTCCGCGCCTGCCCCGATTTCCCCGATTGCAAAGGCTGCCTTGAGGAGGTCTGCGTGACCGTAGCCTCGGTCGCCGACTTCCCATCCGAATATGGCCGCTTCCGCATCGTAGCCTTCCTCAATAACAAGGACGACAAAGACCACATCGCCATCGTGAAGGGCGATATAGGAGACGGCGAGGGCCTCTTGGTCCGGGTCCATTCGGCCTGCCTGACCGGCGACGCCCTGGGAAGCCTGCGCTGCGACTGCGGCCCCCAGCTCCGCCACGCCTTGGCCCGCATAGAGGCCGAGGGCCGCGGCGTCGTCATCTACCACCAGGAGGAGGGCCGCGGCATAGGCCTGGCCAACAAGCTGCGCGCCTACGCCCTGCAGGACCGCGGCTACGACACCTACGACGCCAACATAGCGCTGGGCTTCAAGGCCGACGAACGCGACTACCTGGTGCCGGCGGCGATGCTCATGAAGCTCGGCGTCAAGAGCGTACGCCTCATGACGAACAACCCGGAGAAGGTCCAGGCTATGGAGAAGGCCGGCCTGCGCGTCTCGGAGCGGTTGCAGCACGAGCTCCCCGGCCACGACCACGACCGAGGCTATCTAGAGACCAAGCGCGAGCGCTTCGGACACTACTTGGAGCTGGTCGGTGGCGAGCGCGGTTGAGCCCCTCGCGCCCGGCCCCGCCCTCGCCGGGCGGCCTTTCGTAACCCTCAGTTGGGCCCAGACCCTCGACGGCTCCATAGCGGCGACTCGGGGCGAGCGCCTTAGGATATCGGGCCCGGAGTCCATGGCCATGACGCACGGGCTCCGCTCCCGGCACGACGCTATCTTGGTCGGGATCAATACCGTCTTGGCCGACGATCCGCGGCTATCGGTTAGGCTGGTAGAAGGGCCGTCGCCGCGTCCGATCGTGCTCGATAGCGCCTTGCGCCTACCGCTCTCGTCCCGCCTGGTCGCGGAGGCGCCGCTGAAGCCTTGGGTCTTCTATGCGGCCGGCTCGGACCCCGGCTACGAGGAGGCCGGGGGGCTCGCCGGGCTCGAGGCCCGCCGCCGAGCCTTGGAGTCCGCCGGCTGCGCCTGCCTCGAGGCGGGCTCGGGCGGGCGCGTCGGGCTCGGCCCGGCCTTGACGGCGCTGGCGGCGCGCGGCGTCCGGAGCCTCATGGTGGAAGGCGGGGGCCTCGTCCTCCGCTCCTTCGTCGAGGCGGGCTTCGTCGACCGCTACGTCGTCACCATAGCGCCCGTATTGGCGCATGGTTATAATCCGTTCTCATCAGCCGTCGACGTTCCGCCGCCGCGGGGCGCCGGACCATTCGCTAATGCGGCGGGCCTGCGTTACGTCGCCCAGCTGCGCTACGGCGCGGACCTGGTCGTCGTCGCGGAGCCGGCCTAAGGGTGGGATGGCTGGCGCGCCTTCGCCGGCTCCCCGTTAGAGCCTTTAAGGCTATCGACGCCGCGCTAGCTCGATGACGGCGTACAAGGGAACGTGGTCGGAGGGTAGGCGGCGCCGCTCGGCGGCGTTCCACGGTACGGCCCCCTGCATAGTGCCGCCGTCTGTTATCTTAATATCATTCGAACAAAAGATATAATCAAGCTGCGTGAAGTTCGGCTTGGGGCCGAAATAGTAATGGGTCACCCGCTCGTCGGGGGGGACGCCGAGCTCCTCTAGGACGTCGCGGAAGGGCAGGGCCATGAGCGGCTCGAATTCGAACTGCGCCTGGCCGGGTATCAGTATGCCGTTGAAGTCCCCCATGAGGACGCAACGGGTCTTGGGGACCAGCTCGGCTAGGCGACGAGCCTCCTCCATGCGCTGGGCTATGCCGAGGTCCTCGCCGAGCTGGCTCTTCAGGTGGACGGCGAACGCCGAGATCCTCCCGCCGCCGTCCTCCGGGCTGAGCTCCAGCTCGAGCCGTAAGAGATTGCGCGAGAACGAGCCGGGGACGCTCGCGGCGCGGACTCGTTTGAAGCGGCCGCGACGGGCCAACATGCCCACGTAGATGCCGCGCTTGGAGTTCTCCTCGTGCAGGAAGCATTCATAGCCGCCGTCGAGGTAGAGCCGGTTAAAATTCTCGAGCGTCTCCATGCCCCCGACCTCGCAGAGCGCTACGAGGTCGAAATCCCCGGCCAGGAGCGTCTCGGCGATTTCCCCGATCTTGCGCCTTTCCTTGTTCGGGTTATAGATAGACGGGTTCATGGCGAGGTACTCCTTCTCCGTGAGCGCGTCGTACGCGGCGCGCCCGTAGGGGCCGTCGAGGAGGAGATAGAAGTTCTCTACGTTATAGGACGCGATCTTGATGCCGCGCCGAAGCCGCTCGCCGGACGGCGCCGCCTCGCCCGGCGCCGGCGAGGCTTCGCCGCTTGTATAAGCCTTCATAGGCGGACACTATGGCCTTTGAGGGCCGCGCCTGCCTAGCGCGGCGGCATTCGTCTATGCCGGCAGCCGCGACCGAACGGCTTTGAGCGCCGCCAGCGCGACGGCCCCGAGCGCCACGAAGGGGATCACGTAGAGTATGAACTCGAGGGCGCTCAGTCGGACGCCGTGCGCGATCTGAGATACCGTTTGGAAGACGACCATCGGACCTATGAACGACAGCAGGGCCGTCATCACGTAAGCTAAGAGGAGCCCGAGCCCGTCCCCGCGGGCCGTGAGCGTCGCGGCGGCGATCGAAACCGGCAGTATGACGCCGAGGTCTATGCCGTAGGTTGCCTCCGCGGTATAGGGCTCCAGCTGAGAGGGCGCCCCGCCGTGGATGGTCGACGCGACGATCTCTACGAGCCATACGCACACCGAGAGGCCGCTGACGGCCAGGAAGGCCGCCATGCGGCGGCGCGGGAAGCCCCGCTCGAAGGCCGGCTTCAGCTCCTCAGCCTTGACGCACAGCATCGCGGCTATGAACGAGAAGAGGCTCGCCGAGAAGTAGACGACATAGAGGAGCGCGAGGCGGTTGTAGGTGACGGCGAAGGTCATGTGCGCGGCGTTGTAGAGGAAGACCGCCGAGACGCCTGCCGCGTTAAGGCGGGTCGAGACGCCGGCGCCGCGGCTTTCCTATCCGCCTTGCCTAGGCCGACGAGGACGAGAGCGGCGGCTGGGACAGCCAAGGCGAGGATGGCGGCGTCGGTGCCCCGATTGATCGGCGCCTTGAAGGCGGTGTCCAAGCGATAGAGCCCGCGGCCGAACATCCTAACCGTATCGCCTCGTACGCTCGTGAAGTCGAAGGGTTCGCCGGGCTCTTGCCAGAACAAGCCGCCGGCCGCGCTCAAGACGGCGCAGATCAGCGCTAGGAGCAGGAGCTTCGCTACTATCTTTTCATTGGCCATCGTCATCTCCTTAGTCTTTGCTTACCAATGGTAGCAATATTACCAATGGTAATTGCTCGTGTCAAGCGTAACCACGAATCGCGGAGGATCGACGAGTCGGTATGCCGAGGCGCGCGGCGCTAGCGCTCCGCTAAGGCTACGCCCATCGGGATCCGCGTGCCGAAGCCTAAGCGCCGGTGTATGCGTAGCCGCGCGTCCAGGAAGTCGGTCGAGGCGACGAGCCCGCCGTCGGGCGATACGGCCAGGCCCGTCGGCTGGTTGCCGCCTTCCCACCATTCGAGGACGCCGAGGGTCTCGAGGTCGACGACGTAGATCCGGCCCATCTCATAGCCTTTGTACAGGTAACCGCGGTCGGGGTTATTCGGCCCTCGGCATGAGACGTAGAGGAGGCGCCCGTCCGGCGAGAGCGCTATGGTATTTGGCTTCCTGCCGACCGCTACGACGGCGACGAGCTCGTCGCGCCGGGCGTCGTACACTTCTATGAGGTCGCGCGCCATGTCGCTGACGTAGAGACGGCCTCGGGCCGGGTCGGCCACGACGTGGCGCTTGGAGCCCTCCGGGCCGATGGCGGCGACTATCGCCATCGTAGCTAAGTCGAGTTTAAGCAGCCTGCCACGAGGCGCGCCGGCTATCTCATATTGGGCTAGGTACATGAACGACCCGCCGGGCCAGAGCGCCATGCCCCGCGGCACGGCGCCGACCTTGACGCGCCGCTCCTCGACCATGCGCTCCGGATCGATCACGCTCAGGTCCTCGCTGACCCAGTTGCTCAGGTAGACCCGCTCGCCCGTCGGATCCCAGGCCAGCACCTTGCTCCAGGTTCCGCTCGATCGAACCGTCGTCTTGTATGCCAGGCCGGGCAGGCTGAAGACGTGGGCGGCTGCGGCGGTCATCTGGCTCACCCAGAGTTCCGATCGCTCCGGGATCACGAGGCATT
>CALKWG010000188.1 GCA_938004315.1 uncultured Spirochaetaceae bacterium | reverse complement strand
CGAATTGCTCGAATTCGGGTACGTTGAAGATGAGGACGGTCGCGTCCTGCAGGACTACGGCATTCTCCTCGCGCGGATAGCGGCCTAAGGCGCTCTTAACGCCGAAGAACTCTCCGGTCTGTATGACTTCCCGGATATCCTTGCCCGTCTCGATATCGGTATAGTTGAGGCTGACGCGGCCGTTCTGGAGCACGAAGACCTTGTCGCCTTGGTCCCCTTGGAAGTAAATGACCGAATTGGCGCGGTAGCTCGCGATCTTGGGCATCGTCTCCCCTCAGCGTACGTTTTTACGTTCGTCGGCCGCGGTTCTACGGGGTTCTGCTCCCGATTTCCCAGGCTCGGTGGCCATTATAGTGCATGGGGCGCCTCTGCGCCAGCTTCCCCTAACATTCGAACGGCAGGTAGTCCAGTTTCTTATCGAATCCTACCGCCTTGCGCACGGAACGGTAGAGGCTCAAGGGGCTGCCTTTGACGCGCATCATGCGCCGGCCGACCTTCACTTCCTCATGCTTGGGCCCGGGCATAAGCTCCCAGAAACGCTCGTCGGCATAGACCGGCTTACCGTCTACCGAAAGGAACTCGATGTCGTCCATCTTAGCCTGCGCTAGGTTCTCGTAGGGATCGTCATGCCGCGCCTTCAGTATCAAGACGTCGGCGCGCTTGCCGGGTTCGAGCGTACCGGATTTATCATATATCCTAAAGGCCTTGGCCGGATTGGCGGTGACCATCTGAAAGAGCGTCTTGGCCGGTAGATCCTCGCCGTAAAGGCGCCGGTAGACGGCGCGGGCGAACTGCATCTCGGCCAAGAGGTTGATCGAGCCGGTGTGCGTGCTGTCGGTGCCGATGGATACGTTGACCCCGGCCTTGAGGAGCTTACGGATCTTGCAGGTGACGTTGAACATGAACAGGTTGGAGGCGGGGCACCAGGAGACCGAGGCGCCGGCTTTGGCGGTCTTGGCTATATCCTCGTCGGAGAATCCGATGCAGTGGATGAATAAGTCGTGCTCGGTCAGGCAGCCGAGCCGTTCCAGGACGCCGATCCCGTCCTGGGCTTCGGCGTCGAAGCCTTCCTCAAGATGGGTAATGAAAGGCCAATCGCTTTTTACCGCCTGCGCATGTTCGACCTCGACGCCCTTACCCCATTTTAGGTCATAGGAAGAGCATTCGTGCGCCAAGGCGTATTCCTTGATGACGCGAATCGGTAAGAACGGTATATACGGGTCGTTGATCTCGTGCGGGAAGTGATCGTTGACGGTGGCTACGCCTGAAAATAGATTCTTATATGCAGAAAGGAAATACATCGTCTCTACGCCGAGGTTCGCCCGTTCTTCATACACTTTAGAGGACTTCAAGTCAGCGTCCCAGAACGACCAGTTGAGGTAAAACCGTCCTTTAGGCGGTCCGACGCGCGGGACATAGTTGCCGCGCATATGGTCGTGCACGTTGATCAGGGCGGGATAGACGTATGACTCGCCCTTGAGGTCGATCTTCAGGCCCTGGCCGGTTTCGGCTAGGGTTTCGCCCGACACCGCGATGGATGACTTTTTCCGTATACCGATGCCGGAAACGATGTCGGCGTTTGCCAGCGTGTAGTGCGTCACTCTAGACCATCCTTGCCCGTGGCGCTCAGAGCGCCGCGTCGAACATGCTACTATCGCTTAATTGTCGGCGCAAAGGGCCCGAAAATAAAGCCTCGGCTCTCCAGAGGCGACGCTCAGGGAGACGGTAAGCGCCGAGGAGGGTAAAATCGTCAGGTTTGCGCTAGATTATTCCGCATTGGCGGTTTATTATAGCGTACATTCAAGTAAAAACTCAGGCTTCCTGAGAAAATCAAGGATTATGGCGTGATCAACATACGTGAGTACGAACTACTAACCCTTGAAACCGGGGCGTTCAAGGATATAGAGCTGGATATCCTCAAAGAGGCGCTCGAGACCTGGAAGCTCAACCCGGGCAAGCCATACGAACTCATCGAGCTTCGCGACGGGCGCATGCTCGCCGGCTATTGCCTATACTATCGCTCGCCGAACACCGAATATACCTACGACGTCCATAGCTTCGTCGTCGGGCGGGATTATCGCTCGAGCGCCGTGGGTCAAAGGCTCCTTGAGCTCTTAGAAGAGGCCATACTGGCTAAGGAACGATACGCCGTGCTCCGCGTCGAGACCTCGCGCACGAAAGAGGCGTCGCTCGGAGTGGAGTTCTTCAATTCGAACGGCTTTCAGACCATCGGCCATATACCCGGCTTCTACGAGCTCGATAACGACTACTATATCTACGTGCGCGCGGTATCCCAGGCTCAGAAATTAGCCGCCGAGGAGGCCGCGCGCAAGGCGGCCGAAAACCCCGACGGCGGCGGCGACGCTCCCGGCGGCGAGTCTTCCGACGGCGGCGAGGCCGCCTCGGAGTCGTAGTGGCCCGCCGCCGGGGAGCTTCAATTTAGATAAATAGGTTGACGTTCGCCTGGCTCGCGGCTTCCATATAGGTCGCCACGCCGCCTATCTCTACCCCGTCGACGAGCTCCTCCCGCGCGACGCCCATGATGTCCATGCTCATCTGGCAGGCGACGAGCCGTACGCCGGCGCGCAGCGCCTGCGCCATCATGGCGTCCAGCTGATCGACGCGCTTGGCTTTCATGCGACCCCGCATCATGAGCGCGCCTAAGCCGCCGAAATTCATCTTGGACAGGGACAGGTCGTCCAGGTGGGCGGGCAGCATCATCGAGAACATCCTCCCCATGAAATCCTTCTTGACGGCCGGCTTCTTACGGCGCTTGATGACGGAAAGCCCCCAGAAGGTGAAGAACATGGTCGGCTTCTTGCCGGCGCTCGCCGCGCCGTTGGCGAGCACGAAGCTGGCCAAGGCCTTATCCATATCGTCGCTGAAGACGATGATCGTCGCGCCGTCGGGCGCCGCGGCGCCTCCTCCGGCGGCCTTCTTCCCCTCGCCCTTCTCGACGACGGCGGTTACGATGCCGGCGGACGCCTCGACCGAGACGAGGCGGTTGCCGGTCATATTGGCCCAGGCCTTGACGTCCCGGGCGAAGCCGGGGTCGGTGGCCGAGAGGATCACGCGGCCGCCGGGCGGCAGCTTATCGCTCTCTTGCTTGAGCCGCATGATGGGGCCGGGGCATTGGAGGCCGCAGGCGTCCACCCTGACGACGAGTTCGGAGGCGCGCGCCAGATGCTCGGGCATGCCCGAACCTTCGCTGTAGGTCTCGGCCAGGAGGGCCGTCGGACGCGCGACGTTCTGAATGCCGGCCATGCCCGGCTGATACAAGCCGGTGTTGGATTGACCCTCGCTGGCTAGCTCCCAGGTCTTGTAGCCGCCTGAGAGGTTATAGACCTCGGTCCAGCCCGACTGCCGCAGGACGCGCTCGGCCAGGTAGCCGCGAAGGCCTACGCCGCAGAAGACCAGGACCGCGCGATCGCGCGGGACCTCGGAAAGGCGCTCTCGTAGGCGGTCGATCGGGATATTGACGGCGCCCGGTATGGTTCCCAGGCCGAATTCCTCGGCGCTGCGCACGTCCAGGAGGAAGGCTCCCTCGGCCTTGAGCCGTGAGACCTCGTCGTAGCGGGCGACGCGGCTTAAGCCCGCGAGCAGGTTCTCCGCCGCCATGCCCGCTATGTTCACCGGATCCTTGGCGCTGGAGAAGGGCGGGGCGTAGGCGTGCTCGAACTCGGCGAGCTCGGACACCGAGGCGCCGCGGCGCACGGCCTCGGCTAACACGTCGATGCGCTTATCGACGCCGTCGTAGCCGACGACCTGCGCGCCGTAGAGCCGGCCGGAGGACGGGTCGAAGACGGTCTTAATGGTTAAGGGTAGGGCGCCGGGGTAGTAGCCGGCGTGGCTCGAGCCGTGGGTCACGACGCTCGCCGCCGGAATGCCCGCCGCCGCCAGGGTCTTTTCGGCCAAGCCGGTCGACGCGGCGCCGATGTCGAAGACCTTGGCTATGCTCGTGCCGATAGCGCCCTTCCAGACGCGGGTCGACGCGGCGCCCTTGACGACGGCGTCGGCGACGACGCGGGCCTGCTTGTTGGCCGGGCCGGCGAGCGGGACGCCTAGGGGCTTCTTGAGCACCGGATGCATGAAGGCTACGGCGTCGCCGAGGGCGTAGACGCCCGGCAGGTTCGTCGCCATGCGCTCGTCCACGATGACGGCGCCGTTCGTCGTGCAGTCCACGCCGGAGCTCTTGGCGAAGGTGGTATCCGGCCTGACGCCGATGGACAGGATGACGATGTCGGCGGGGAGCTCCGCCCCGGAGGCGAGCTTGACGACGACGCGGCTCCCGCGACGCTCGAAGGCCTTGACCGCGTCGCCTAAGTAGAGCTCGACGTTCTTCGCCTTGAGCTGCTGATGGACCATGGCAGCCATCTCGAAGTCGAGGACGTTCATCACCTGGTCCAGGGCCTCGACGACGGTAACGAAAGCGCCCCGCTCGTGCAGGTTCTCGGCCATCTCGAGGCCTATGAAGCCGCCGCCTATGACCACGGCCCGTTCCGGGCGGGTTTCGTCGATGCGCTTCTTGACAGCGTCGACGTCGGGCACGGAGCGCATCGTGTATATGCCCTCGCCGTCGATGCCGGGTATGGGCGGCTTGATAGGCTCGGCGCCGGGAGAGAGTATGAGGGCGTCGTAGCGCTCGACCGTCTCGGCCCCGCTCCTTAGGTCGCGAAGCCTGATCGTCTTGGCCTCGGCGTCGAAGCCTACGGCCTCGGTAGCGGTGCGAACCTCGACGTTGAGCCAGGCCCTGAATTTCTCCGGCGTCATGACGAAGAGCCGGTCCCGTTCGGCTATGACGCCGCCTGCGTAATAGGGCAGGCCGCAGTTGGCGTAGCTGATGTAGTCGCCGCGCTCGATGAGGATGATTTCAGCCGCTTCGTCCAGCCGCCGTAGCCTGGCCGCCGCGGACGCGCCGCCGGCCACGCCGCCGACGATGAGGTATCGCGCCATGGTTCGCTCCTTGTTCGTGGGTTCGGTCGGCGCAGTGTAATATAAAAAAATATATATATCAATAGATATATTATGCTGGAGCCTCGCGCGGCCCTCGGGCGGTGAGGCGTAGGCGATCCTTTCGTCCGCGCTTCGCGCTTGCCTAGCCGGGCGGCCGGCTATAGTATGGGGGGCGGCGCAGTCCTTGGGCGCCATGAGTGGAGGCTTCATGGGAACGCAGGGCCTATCGGCCGATTTCGAACGGGCGACCGAGCTCATCGCCAAGCTACGGGCGGCCGTCGCCACGCGCATCGTGGGTAAGCGCGAGCTCGTCGACGGCATGCTCGCCGCCTTCGTATCCGACGGGCACGTGCTCTTGGAGGGCGTACCGGGTTTGGCCAAGACCCTGGCGGTGCGCAGCTTCGCCGCCGCGGCGGGCCTGTCATGCAAGCGCATCCAATTCACGCCCGACCTCCTGCCCGGCGACATCACCGGCACCCTCTTCTACGACGCGGGCGCCGGCCGCTTCATCCCGCGTCCCGGCCCCGTCTTCGCCAACATCGTCATCGCCGACGAGATCAACCGGGCGCCGGCCAAGGTTCAGTCGGCCTTGCTCGAGGCCATGGAGGAGCGCCAGGTGACCATGGGCGACGCGAGCCTGCCCCTGCCTGCGCCCTTCTTCGTCTTGGCTACTCAAAATCCCATAGAGCACGAGGGGACCTTCCGCCTGCCCGAGGCCCAGCTCGACCGCTTCATGCTCAAGCTCCTGGTCGACTATCCGGACGAGGCCGAGGAGCTCGAGGTGGTGCTCGGCAACGCCGACCGCGACCCCGGCGGCCAAGCCGGCGTAGTCTCGGCCGCGGCCGGCGAGGCGCCCCGCGTCTTGGCCGACGGGGAGGTCGAGCTCCTGCGAGCCGCCGTCCGGAGCGTCCGTTTCGAGAAGGACGCCGCGGCGTACGCCGTGGCCATCGTGCGGGCCACCCGACCCGGCGATAAGGACAAGCCCTCTCAGGCCCTGCGGGAGCTCAGGCGCTACGTCGAATACGGCGCCAGCCCGCGCGCCAGCCTCGCTTTGTATCGGGCCGCCCGGGCGGGGGCTTTCCTCGACGGCCGCGACTTCGTCCTGCCCGACGACGTGAAGCGCGCCGCGCCTGCCGCGCTCAGGCACCGCATCGTGCCCTCGTACGAGGCCGAAGCCGAGCGGGTCGGTCCCGAGGCCGTCATCAAGGGCATCTTGCAGGCGGTGGCCGTACCGTAATGGATTTCGAGGAGCGCAAGCGCCGCATGCGGAGGCTCGTCCTCTTGTCCCAAGCCTTGTCCAAGGCGCTGGAGACGGGCGGCTTCCGCTCGTCCTTCAAGGGGCGGGGCATGGATTTCGACGGGCTCCGCGAGTACCAAGTCGACGACGACGCGCTCCGCATCGACTGGAACGCCACCGCGCGGCTCGGGCGCCCCTACCTCAAGACCTACGTCGACGACCGATCGCTGTCGGTCTACCTCGTCGTGGACGAGTCGGCCTCCATGGACTACGGCGAGGCGGGCGGCAAGGCCTCGCGCGCGGCCTTGGCCGCGGCGCTCCTGGCCTACGCCTGCGCCAGGAACGGGGCGTCGGTCGGCGCGCTGTTCTTTAGCGGCGACGGCTACGAGCACCGGCCGCCGGCCGCCGGCGAACGGGCCGCCTTGGCCCTCTCCGAACGGGCCTTGGAGGGGCGCCGCGGCGGCGGCCGCGGTTCCGACCTAGGCGGCGCCCTCGCGGCGGCTTCGTCCTTCCTCAAGCGTAAGAGCCTGGTCGTCGTCATAAGCGACTTCTTCTGCCGAGGCTACGAGCTACCCCTCGCGATGGCCGCGCGGCGCCACGATCTGGTCGCCTTAGTCCTGCGGGACGGGGACGAGGCGGCCTGGCTCCCCCGGCTCTTGGTTAGGGCCGTCGACGCCGAGTCGGGGGCGCCGAGCCTAGCCTTCGGCCGCTCCGCCTCCTATCGCCATGCCCGGGAGCGGGCGGCGCAGAGCCGCCGCCTCGAGCTCCTGGCGGCTTTGGCGGCCGCCGGCGCGCCGTACCTCGAGCTCGGCCCCGACGACGATTTGGCCTTGGCCTTGGTTCGTTTCTTCGGCCGCCCCCGGAGGCGTTCATGATCTGGCGGCAGGGCGCGCGCGGCCTAGCCCTGGCCGCCCTCCTCGTTGCGGGCGGCCTCCGGGTCGGAGCCCAGTCGAGGGTCTTGGCCGTGGAGTTCGATCCCAAGACGTACTTCGTAGGCCAGGAGGCGACGGCCGTCGTGTTCTTCGACGCCGCGGGGCTCGAGCTCAAGCCGGCTCGGCGGAGCGATTTCCCCGAGCCGGGGCCGGGCCAGCCCAGGGTACTGTCGGCCGAGCTCGGAGAACGACAAGGCCGTCCGGCGATCATCGTACGCTTCGCGGCCTGGATGCCGGGGCCTTCGGAGCTTCCCCCGATCGGCGTAGGAGGCGCATACATCCCGTCGGTCAAGATAGAGGCCGCCTCGGCCTTGGCCGCCTTCGGCCGCGATCCGCCCCGGCTACTGCCTCAGCGAGAGCCGCCCGGGCTCCGGAGGCGCCTCTACCTGGCGGGGGGCGTCTTCCTCCTCGCCGCGGCGGCGGCCTTCGCAGTCGCCTTCATCGGACTGCCATGGTTCCGCCGCCTCCTGGCGCTCTGGGCCTTCTCTCGCGTACGTAGCGATTTCGACGGCCGCCTGGCGTTCATACGGGAGCGAGGCGGCGACGGCCCCGAGGCCTGGGCCCTGCTCTGCAGATCGGAAGAGCGTCGTGTAGGGAAAGAGTGTAGAACGCGGTGGTCGCCG
>CALKWG010000187.1 GCA_938004315.1 uncultured Spirochaetaceae bacterium | reverse complement strand
CGCAGATCCGCGAACGGGTTCGCGCGGTCTTCGAACGGCTCGAGGCTTATTCATACCTCACCGCCATGGATCGCGTCGATTTCGCCTATTACCGCACGATATACGAGCGCGCCCTGTGCGGTATCGAGGCGCGGGTAGCCTCGGGTTCGCTCAAGCCGCTCGATCTCGACGGCTTCCCCTATCTCCTACGCGCGCCGGCCTATAAGCTGCAGGCCGCGCTCTTCATGGGATCGTTCGACCCCTTCCAGATGACCCATCTCGCCATGGCCCTGCGCTACCTCTCGTCGCCTACGGCGACGGCGCAGGCGGTCTTCGTCGTAGCCGAGGGCCACGATAATCCGGCCAAGCCGCGGAAGAGCGATTATCGCTATCGTATGGAGCTCATCCGCATGCAGCTTTCCGAGATATTCCGTCCTTTCATCGTGCCCTTGGCCATCGGCGACGGCGCAGACACGATGGAGATCGTCAGGCGTTTCATGACGCTTTTTCCCGGCTCGAAGCTCGAACTCACCCACCTCCTAGGCTCCGACGCCTTGCCCTTCGCCGCTAAGCTCCTTCCGGAGGATCTCAAGGTATGGCGTCGCCAGGCGGAAGTAAGCGGCGTCAGCTTCTCCTATCTGCCCTTCGTGATACGACGCCACGGCGGCGGCGACCCGGAGCCGCAGCTTACGACGCTACGTTCGTTCGGCATCGAGGCGTATCTGGACGACGAAGCCCTGGAAACCCCGTCCAGCACCGACTTCAGGGAGCGGAACGCCTTCTCCATCGTCTTCCCGACCGACGAAATCGTCAGGCACCTCGAGGTGGTCTTCCGGTATAATCTGAATAGGCCCTGGGCCAGCTGTTATCGCCTCTGAACGCCGCGCCGGGATAGCGCGGCCGGTGTTTACCCCGGCGCGATTCTGTATTATGGTGGCGGAAGCATCGCGCGTGCGGCGCCATGCGGAGCTAAAAAAAAGGAGCGGCGCGCGATGAGATTCGTTTTCTTCGGCCCCCCGGGCGCAGGCAAGGGCACCATGGCGGTCGAGGCGACCAAAGCCTACGGCATCCCCCATATCTCCTCCGGGGAGATGTTCAGGGCGGCGATACGCGAGGCTCGTCCTCTCGGGCTCAAGGTCAAGGATATCATCGGCAAGGGCGGGCTCGTCCCGGACGAGCTCACCATCGACCTCGTCAGCGAACGGCTCTCGCGCCCGGACCTCGCCGGCGGCTGGATACTCGACGGTTTTCCGCGTACCATCTCCCAAGCGCGGTCCCTGTCGGCCCTCCAACCCGAGGATTACGTCATCTCCTTCGAGGTGGACGACGCCAAGATCATCGAACGCCTCTCCGGCCGCCGCATGTGCCGAGCCTGCGGACGTAGCTACCACGTAGTTTTCAGCCCGACTAAGGATCCGACGCGTTGCGACGCCTGCGGCGGCGCGCTCTATATCCGCGAGGACGATTCGGTCGAGTCGGTGAGGAATCGGCTGGTCGCCTACCGGGAATTAACCGAGCCCCTCAAGGAATTCTATGCGGCCCGCGATACTTTGGTACCCGTCGACGCGACCGGCGCCGCCCCCGAAGCGTGGGAGGTCCTACGCGCCGTCATGGGCCGGCTCTTAGCCGGCGAGCGTCCATAGCGACATTAGACCGATATCGACGAAGTCAGGAGAGCGGCCGCCTCGAGCGGGCTAGCTCGGTAGCTATAAATACCTAAGGAAGCACGATGAACACACGATCGAACCAAGCCCCGAAGGCCCGCCGTACCGCATCGGCGAAGGCCGCCATCGCCCTGGCCGCCCTGACGCTCGCCTTCGCGGCATGCGGCGGCGGGCGTTACGCCGGCGCCCGCGCCCCGAACCCCGACTTCGTCGTCGCCCATAGCGCCGGCATCGTATCCCGGGGCTCGGCCATAGGCGTCGTCCTTTCGCGGAGCCGCGACGCGTCGACGCTCGCCGGGGCCATGCCGTTCACGATCAGCCCCGCGGTCGAAGGCTCGGTTCGTTGGAGCCAGGACGGCGCCCGCGTCGACTTCGTCCCCGCCGCGCCGCTCAAGGCCGGCCAGGATTACCGCGTAGTCTTCGACTTCGCCGCCCTAGGCGAGCCTGAGAACGGCTGGTTCAGCTTCGAGCTCAAGGCCGCGGCGCCGAGCGTGAGCGTGCTACCCGGCGAGCTCTACGCCGCCTGGGACGGCAGCCTTACGCTCGAGGGCCTCGTCTACGCCGAAGATATCGACGAGGGCGCCGGCCTCGAGCGCCTGGTCTCGGCTAGCGTAGGAGCCGGCCTCCGGCTGAGCGCCCTCCCGGTCGCCTGGAGGAGCGAAGGCGCGGGCGTGCATCGCTTCACGGTGAGCGGCGTGCCGCAGGGCGCCTCCGCGGGCGAGCTTACGCTCCGCTGGGACGCCAAGGCCCTGGGCTCCAAGGAGCGCGGCTCGCGTAGCTACCGCGTGCCGGCCTCCGGCGATTTCGAGCTCCTATCGGTGCGCGGCCCCGAGCCCGGCGGCCCCTCGGCCGTGAGCCTGTCCTTCAGCCGCCCCGTGGACAAATCGCAGGACCTGCGCGGCCTCATAGGCGCCTCCGGCGGCGGCGAGCTACGCTACGAGACCGACGGAGGCCTCGTGCGCGTGTACGCCTCGCTCGCCTGGCCCGAGGACCTGACCATGACCGTGGAGCGCGGCCTCCGCGCGGCCGGAGGCGCTAACGGCGCCGCCGGCCCCGCCTTGGCGACGCCCGTGCAGGCCCAGGTGCAGATACAATGGGATAAGCCCGAAGTCCGCTTCCCCGCGGGGGGCGTCATCGTCCCGAGCACGCAGGGAACGACCGTGCTCCTCGAGACCAAGAACTTAGGCAAAGTCTACGTCGAGGCGCTCCGCGTCTACGGCGACAATATGTTGCAGTTCCTGCAGGTGAACGAGCTCAACGGCGCCAAGGAGCTGAAGCGCGTCGGCGACGTAGTCTGGCGCGCCGAGCTCGACCTCAATTGGACCGACGACAAAAAGAACCAGTGGGTAACCCAAGCCCTGGATCTCAGCCCCCTTATGGCCAAACATCCGGACGGGCTCTTCCAGCTGCGCGTCGCCTTTTCGCGCGATCATATACGCTACGTCTGTAGGAACAACCACCCCGACGCGGGTACTTGGAAGTTCCCGCCTATCGCGATCGTCGACCGCGATTCCGACGACGACTCCTACTGGGACTATTACGACGAATACTTCGATTGGGACGCCTACTACCGCTATCGTGAGGACCCCTGCCATCCGGCCTTCTACCAGACCCGCTACGGCCGCGACCGCACGGCCAGGCGCAACGTCCTCGTCTCCGACGTGGGCGTCATGACGACCGAGGACGTCGACGGCGCCTGGCGCGTCGCCGCGAGCGACTTAAAGACCGCCCGTCCCTTGGCCGGCGCCCAGGTCTCCGTCTATAGCTACGCCCTCAGGCTCCTAGCCTCCGCCAAGGCCGACTCAAACGGTATGGCGACGCTCAGGCCCGCGGCCGACGCCGCAGGCCAGCCCAGCTTCATGGTGGTGGAGGCCGCCGGCGCCAAGACCGGCCGCGAGCGGGGCTACCTCAAGCTCGCCCCCTCGCAGCGCCTGGCCGTAAGCCACTTCGACGTAGGCGGCGAGACCGCCGACTCGGGCGTCAAGGGCTTCATCTACGGCGAGCGCGGCGTCTGGCGCCCCGGCGACGACATGCACCTCGTGTTCATGCTCTACGACCGCTTAAAAACCCTGCCCGCCGACCATCCCGTCAGCTTCGAGCTCGTAAACCCCTTAGGCCAGGTCGTACGCCAGCAGGTCTACCGCGGCTCGGTCGGCGGCATGTACTATATCAAGGCGGGCACCGAGCAAAGCTCGCCCACGGGTACCTGGACGGCCAAGGTAAAAGTAGGTAACAAGACCTTCACGAAGAGCCTTAAGGTCGAGACGGTCATGCCCAACCGCCTGAAGCTCAGCCTGGACCTCGGGGATAAACCGTACCTGTCGGCCGATACCCAGGCCCTGGGGCTCAAGGCCGCCTGGCTCCACGGAGCGCCGGCGCCCGAGCTCAAGGCCGACGTCTCCATGGTGCTCGCCGCCTCGGGCAAGGCTCCGGGTAATTACCCCGGCTTCTCGTTCTACGACCCCCTGCGAACCGTGGAATCGAGCCGCTCCGTGCTCTTCGACGGCTACCTGGACGGCTCGGGGGAAGCCCGCTTCCCCGTCTACCTGTCGAGCGAATACCCCGCGCCCGGGCCCTTAAGCGCGAGCTTCTTGTCGCGCGCCTTCGAGCGCTCAGGGCTCTTCTCGAGCGAGCAGTTCAGCGCGGACTTCCATCCTTACGCCCGCTACGTGGGCCTGAAGCTGCCTGCCGGCGACGCCTCGCGCGGCATGCTCCTCACCGATACCGACCACGCCGTCGAGCTCCTCGTCGTCGACCGCGAGGGTAAGCCCGTCGCGGACGCCCAGGTCGAGGTCTCGCTCTATAAGCTCGAGTGGCGCTGGTGGTGGGAGAAGGGCGAGGAAAGCCTGGCCGAGCACGCCTCCGACGTCTTTAATCGGCTTATCAAGAAAGAGACGATACGCGTCCGGAACGGCCGCGCCAGTTATAAGCTCAGGCTCAACTATCCCGAATGGGGCCGCTACCTCCTACGCGTGAGCGACTCGTCGGGCGGCCACGCCGCCGGAACCGTGTTCTACATGGACTGGCCCGGCTGGGCGGGACGCGGCCGCGGCGAAGGCGGCGGGTCGGCCTTCATGCTGAGTCTCCAAGTGGACAAGGAGCGCTATGCGGTCGGCGACCCGGTCCGCGTCAGCTTCCCTTCCAACAAAGAAGGCCGCGCCTTCGTCTCGGTGGAGCGCGCAGGCCGCGTCATCGAGCAGCGCTGGATCGACGCCAAGGACGGCTCGACCGTCTACGAATTCCGGGCGACCGAGGCCATGGCGCCGAACGTCTACGTGCACGTGAGCTTCGTCCAGCCCCACCTGCAGACGGCCAACGACCTTCCTATACGGCTCTACGGCGTCGTGCCCATCATGGTCGAAAATCCGGCTATGCGGCTCGAGCCGATCATCGAGGCTCCGGCGGCCCTTGAGCCTAACCGCAAGGCGACCTTCACCGTGCGCGAAGCCTCGGGCAAGGCCATGAGCTATACGGTGGCCGTGGTGGACGAGGGGCTCTTAGGCATCACGCGCTATAGCGCGCCCAATCCCTGGAACGAGTTCTATAAAAAAGAGGCGAGCGCCTTGTCGGCTTACGATATGTATAAGGACGTGGCCAACGCCTTCTCTGGCTCCCTGCAGACTCTCCTGGCCATAGGCGGCTCGGAATTCGGCGACTCAGGCGGCAGCCGCAAGGTCAGCCGCTTCCCGCCGGTCGTGCGCTTCTACGGCCCCTTCGAGCTCGGGCGCGGCCAGAGCCGCGGCCATGAGCTGGAGCTCGGGCCCTACGTCGGGGCGGTACGCTTCATGGCCGTGGCCGGAACGCCCGAAGGCGCCTACGGCCGGACCGAGCTCGAGCGTCCCGTACGCTCTGAGCTCATGGCCTTCATCACCGCCCCGCGGGTCCTCGGCCCCGGCGAGACGGTGTCGGTACCGGTGGCGGCCTTCGGCTTCATCGGCAAGAACCAAAGCGGCCGCGTCAAGCTCACGGTCCAGGGGCCCGCACAGATCGTCGGCCCCGCCGAGAAGGACCTGACTTGGAAGGAAGAGGGCGAGGAGCTCGTCGTCTTCGAGCTCAAGATGCTCGAGGCCTTAGGCTCGGTGAAGCTGACGGCCGAGCTTTCAGCCCCCGGCAGGCGTAGCTCTATCCAGTCGGTAGAGATCCCCGTACGTTCGGCCGCGGTGCCGGTGACGACCGTCGAGTCCGCCATGGTCGACGGGCGCAAGAACGCCGAGCTATCGATAGAGCTCCCAGGCATAGCCGGGTCGAACCAGGCCTGGCTCGAGCTCTCCCTCCTGCCGCCCATCGACTTAAGCGCCGCGTTATCATGGCTCATAGGCTATCCGCACGGCTGCGCCGAGCAGACTACGAGCAAGGCCTTCCCGCAGCTCTTCCTCGCCGACGCCATGGCCTTGAGCCCCGCTGAGCTGGAGGCGACGCGCGCCAACGTCGGCGCGGCGCTGGCTAAGCTACCCGACTTCCAGACCGCGCGCGGCGGCTTCGTGTTCTGGCCCGGCGGCTACGAGGAGAACTCCTGGCTATCGGTCTATGTGACCCACTTCCTGGTCATGGCCGAGCAGCAGGGCTACGCCCTGCCGGCGGGCATCAAGGACGCCGCCGTTTCGTTCCTGCGGACCCAGGCCTCGCAATTCGCCGGCCGTGAAGATTGGGCCAAGTCCGAGCAGGCCTACCGGCTGTACGTGCTGGCCCTGGCCAAGGCGCCCGAGTTGGCGGCCATGAATCGCTTCGTAGAATACGGGCCGCATCGCAGCGCGGCGCTCTACCAACTAGCCGCGGCCTACGCCCTGGCAGGGCAGCGGGCGCGGGCGGCCGAGCTCATACGCGGCTCGTCGATAGACCTACGGCCTTATGACGGCATCGACCGCGTCTACGGCTCGGAGCTCAGGGAGAAGGCCGTGGTGCTCGACGCCCTGAATCGCTTGGGCGACTCGGCGCGCGCCCTGCCGCTCTTCAAGTCCATCGCCGAGGATCTCTCGGGTAGGCGCGTAGGCTACTCGACGCAGTCTTTAAGCTACGCCCTGATCGCGGCCCTGCCGTATATGAAGGCCGCCGCGAGCGGCGAGGCCAGGCTGCGCTATTCGTACGAGGGCGGGCAGGGCAGCGTCGTCGTCGACCGCGCCGTAGCCAGGTTGCCTTTGGCCGCGGGGACGGGCGCGCTGCGCCTGAGCCTACAGAACGAAGGGGCCGCCGCCGTCTACGCCCGCGTCGCCGCGACCGGCACGCCCCTGCCCGGGCGCGAGACGGCCGCCGAGCGAGGCCTGGCGCTCGCCGTCCGCTACCTCGATAACGCCGAGGCGCAGGTCGACCCCGCGTCGCTCGGCCTCGGGCAGGACATGATCGTCGAGCTTACGGTCGCCAACCGCACGGGCGAACGCTTAGGCGACCTGGCCCTGACCTTCCGCTCGCCCTCGGGCTGGGAGATCGGGAACCTCCGCGTCGGCCGCTCGGGCGATCAGGACGAAGGGGCCGGCAACTCGCCCTACGACTACCAGGACGTCCGCGACGACCGCGTGATGACCTACTTCGGCCTGGAGCGCGGCGAGACCAAGAGCTTCCGCGTCTTCGTGAACAAGACCTACGCGGGCGAATACTTCCTGCCCGCCGTTTCGGTCGAGGCCATGTACCGCCCCGAATACTTCGCGGTCATACCCGGGCGGCCCTTGACCCCGGTGGCGGCGCCGCCGACCACGCGGCCGCCGGCTCCGAGGAGCAACGTACGCTAGAGCGATCGGCGGCCGCCAGGATACTGGCGGCCGCCGGATTTTCGGCCATCGCCAGGTTCCTAGAGAGCGCCATGCCGCTTGCCGCCGGGGCGGCCGCCAAGGCCGCGCGCGGCGCGCGCTATGCCTGGCTGGCGCTGCGTTCGCCGACGCTCGCGCCGGCCTTGACGGGGAGCCTAGCGTTCATACTGGCGCTCCTCTTCATCGATCCCTTGGCGAGCTACGAGCCCGAATACTCTAGCTCGCTCTACGCCGCGGGCGGCGAGCTCCTGGCCGCCCGCACGGCCCGCGACGGGCAGTGGCGCTTAGAGAGGGCCGAGGGCGCCGAGCCGCCCGAGCGCTACCGGCTCGCCCTCGTCGCCTACGAGGATCGTTCGTTCTAC
>CALKWG010000186.1 GCA_938004315.1 uncultured Spirochaetaceae bacterium | reverse complement strand
CGCCCCAGAGCGGCGTGCGCGAGGCGGACAGGCGCCCGGCCTCGTCGTACTCGTAGGAGCTTATGCGCCCGCGCTCGTCGGCCTTGTGCGTCAGGCGCCCGGCCGCGTCGTAGAGGTAGCCCTCGCCGGCCATGATCGAGGGGAAGGTCCGCCGTTCGTCCAGGGTGTAGGTGGCGGCGAGCCGCCCCGCCCCGTCGTAGCGCCGCTCCTGGGCCGTACCGTTGGGCAGCTCGCGCCGCGTCTCGCGGCCGGCGGCGTCGTACTGGAAGTAGGTAAAGAGCCCGTCCTCGCCCCGTAGGCCCGTAAGGAGTCCCCGCTCGTCGTAGTCGTAGCCCGTGGCCGCCCGGCCGTCCACGCGCACGCTCGTGCGCCTGCCGGCCGCGTCGTAGCCGTAGCTCGTCGCCACGCCCGTCGCGCTGTCCGTGGAGCGCTCAAGGCGGCCCATCGCGTCGTAGGCGAAGCCCAGGACGCCCGTGCCGTTCTGGGCCCGCACCAGCCGGTCGGCCGCGTCGTAGCCGTAGCTCGTCACCCGGCCGTCGGCGTCCCGTTCCGCCACGGGCCTGCCGTAGCCGTCATAGCTCGTGACCAGGGCGCGCCCGGAGGGGTCGGTAAGCGATCGTATCCGGCCGGCGGGCGTGTAGCCGTAGGAGGGTTTATTATAGTGGGGGGAGCACCTCTCTTAACGTTCAGTCATAGGAACACGGGGCAAACAGCGCCTTTTCTCCCGCTGCTCCCCCGCGCTCCAGCCTCCTCGGGCGCGCCGACGGCGCGCCCTGCGGTGGCTTACGCTGCCCCCACTTTTGGGTTTCCTTCGGTTGTTATTTCAAAGATCGGGTTCGCGATAAGCGCAAACAAGTATACCATGAAACCAAAAGACGGGAGCTAATAACAGCTCCCGTCTTGATAGTAGAAAGTATCCTAATGACTGGCTTAACTTGCGAAGGCGTAGCCTGAGTCAAGTTGAAGCACTAATTAGGCTTGAACCTCATATCAATTAAATCAGCAACATCATGAAGCCAATCAGGGATGGAGAGATTATCAAAACTAGGATCGTAGTAGCAATGAAATTTTGTAATCATTGTTTCTACAGAATATTCCTCTATCCTGGCTTGCTCCGCAATCTCGCGCAAGCCTATTGTGACTGATTTGACTTCTTCAGGTTTCCACTTTGCACTTAGATAAATTTCAACAATACCCTTATAGTCGTCTGAATCTATGCTCCAGTCTTGATGAAAGATCGGAAGAGCACACGTCTGAACTCCAGTCACCGAATACGATC
>CALKWG010000185.1 GCA_938004315.1 uncultured Spirochaetaceae bacterium | reverse complement strand
CGGGCGGCTCCAGCAGGTAGCCTGAGCCGCTTCGGTTCACGTGCGGCGGCAAGAGCGGAAAGCCCAGGCGCCGCGCCTCGTCCAGGTAGGCCTGCGTACCGTAGAAGCCGCCGCCGTTGTTGATCACCGACGCGATGAAGTAGCCGGGGCGCCTGGCCTTCATCCAAGCCAGGCGATAGGACACCAGGGCGTAGCTGGCCGAGTGGGCCTTGCAGAAGGAGTAGCCGTCGAAGGAGAGCATCATGTCCCAGATCTCCTGGGCGTCCGCCTGGTCCACGCCGCGCTCGGCGCAGCCGGCTACCAGGCGCTCGCGGTAGGCGGCCAGCTTGGCCGCGCCGCGCTTCTTGCTCAGGGTCTTCCGGAGGCCGTCGGCCTCCGGCGCGGAGAAGCCGGCGGCGGCCATGGCCACGCGCGAGACGTCCTCCTGGTAGACCATGATGCCGTAGGTCTCCTTGAGGCAGTCCTCCACGGACTCGGGCAGGCGGCGCCAGGGCTCGCCGCGCAGGCGCCGCACGTACTCGTTGATATAGCGGTTGGCCGCCGGCCGGATGATGGAGCTCGCGGCCACCAGGTGGCCGTAGTCCGCCGTCCGCATCTTAGCCAAAAGCTGGCGCGTGGCCGGCGACTCTATATAGAAGACGCCGACCGTGGCCCCGGACTCGATGAGCGCGCGGGCCGCCGGCTCGTCCACGGGGTTGAAGCGCTCCCAGGAGTCCGAGCCGGGCTCGGGGTTCTCTTCGCGCGAGCAGAGCTCGATGCAGTCGCGGAGCACGGCCAGGGAGCGGTTGCCTAGGAGGTCTATCTTCACGAGGCCCGCGCGCTCGGTCCCGTCCTTCTCCCAGGCCAGCACGGGGTGGCCGGCCAGGCCCGGCTGGGTGGGCGCGTAGTCGTGCATGGGGCCGGGCACCACGACCACGCCGCCGGGGTGGGTGCCCAGGTAGCGCGGCAGGCCCTTCAGGAGGCCCGCCGCGCGGCGCAGGGCCTCGGGCAGGCCCTCCTCGTCGCCGCGGCGCCAGCGGGCCACGGCCTCGTCGACGTCGTCCAGGCCCATGCCCAGGGCCAGGGCGGCCTCGCGCACGCGGCTGGCGCCGGAGAAGCGGCAGTGGTCGGCCACCATGGCGGCCGAGCCGCGGTAGGCCTCGAAGACGCGGGCCAGGACGCCGGGCCGCTCGTCCCAGGGGAAGTCTATGTCGATGTCGGGCGGGTCGGTCCGGCCCTCGTTGAGGAAGCGCTCGAAGAACAGGTCGTGGGCCAGGGGCTCGACGTGGGTCAGGAAGAGGAGGTACGACACGACGCTGGAGGCGGCGCTGCCGCGGCCGCAGGTGCGGGGGCAGAGGGCCACGATGTCGCGCACCACCAGGAAGTACGAGGAGAAGCCCTTGGCGGCGATGATGCGGAGCTCCTTCGTAAGGCGGGCGGTCAGGTCGGCCCGGCTCCGCCAGGCGGGACCGTAACGCCGCGCCGCGCCCTCCTCGCAGGCGGCCCTGAGCGCCCTATAGGCCTCCTCCT
>CALKWG010000184.1 GCA_938004315.1 uncultured Spirochaetaceae bacterium | reverse complement strand
ACCACCGAGATCTACACTCTTTCCCTACACGACGCTCTTCCGATCTCGACTCGGCTCTAGACATCCAAGCCGGCGCCCAGGTCCAGGGCTACCAAACCGAGGTTATCGCCGCCGGCCCTGCCGGGCGCCAAGTAGTCGTCACTTACGCACCCGGGCAGGCTATCGCGGTGCTTGCCGGCTCGTCCCAGCTCTTTACTTGGAGCGGCACGGCTTGGCAGCTCCCGATCCCGTCCGACGCGCTTCTCATTAAGACCATACGCGAGCAGGGGCGCGAGATCGGCGAGATATTCGCCCTCCTCGACCGGCGCACCGGGTCGGCCTGGAACCCGTCGAGCCCGCGAGCGTACTTCCCCGCCGTCTGCTTGACCGACATCGATAGCCAGATCACGCTCGACGCGGCAAACGCCCCCGATGCCGTGCCGTATCTCCGCGCGCGCAAGATGATCTTTAAGGACGGATTGTCCGGCGAGCTTCAAGCCCTCGGCGTGACCAACTGGGCCATCGCCGCCAACGTCGCTACGCTCACGTTTACGAACAACACGGACACCATCGCGGCAATCGCGGCCCTTGGCGAAGATCAGGCCGTACACGGTAGCTATACCAACTGGCGCTCAATCACGCTTGCCAGCGCCATAGGCCCCATCACCGTCGGCGATTACGCAATCACCAATGTCAACCCGAGCGCGCGCACGATCAGTTTTAACTTCACCGCCGCCAACGCTTCCGGCGCCGTGTCCGCTTCGGCCGAGTTTTTCCCGTTTCGCATACCTGGCTCGATTACGACCGCGCGCGTCTTTACCGGCCGCGGCCTGACGATCCACGGCGCGAACGACGACAACGGGTACTTCGTGGCGGGCGGGCTGCGCAGGCGCGGATATATGCAGCAGATTACCGGCACCTTGGCTTCGGCGCGTAATATATTTAGATTGAGCGAAACTACGGGGGCATTCAGCGTAACAAACCCATCAAATTCTGGAACCGACGGAGGAAGTGTTGTAAGCAACTATGAGTATGCACGCTTCGATTCCGCAAACTCTCCTGGCGCCCGAACAAGCAAAGAAACGCACGGCCCGGCGCTGACCATCCATCTCTATATGCACCTCGGGAGGCTCATCTAATGCGCTATATCATCCTAACCGATCATGCCGGCGCCGAGTACCAGCGGCACGCCCTAGACAACGCCGTGATCGAGCGCGCCTGCAAGCTCACGGTCGAGCTGCACAATCGGGACAACCCCGAAGAGCCGCTAACAATCAGCTACGAGGACGACACGCCCGAGGAGTCCATCGAATGAAGCGCCTCGCCGTAGTCTTAATCGCCGCGCTCCTCATGTCCTGCCAGCCCATCATCCAGGTCATCGAGCGCCCCGACGACACCGACCCGCGCACGGCCATCGTGGATGCCGCGAGCTACAAGTGGCTTCGGAAGCCCGGCGCCGCCCGCTCAATGCTCGACGGCGATCCGATCGTAGCTCACTGCACCGCGCCCGGCTGGTCTTACATCTTCTACGATGACAACGCCGTCATCGGATACGAGCCTTTCCCCGAAGCGATCGACGTAATGCACCGAGCGGTGTCGCTTACCGTGGAGCTACACAACCGCGACAACCCCGGCCGCGAGTGGGCTTTTATCAACGTCGGCATACCCGTAACGCCGCCGGACACGTCAAGCGACCCGGTACTTGGCAAGTGGCAAGTCGCCCTCGTCCTCGATGACGGCACCGTGGTCGAGTTTTACGCCGCCGAGTTTGACTGGGAATGGGCTATGTGGAAGGGCGGCATCATGGCGCAGCGGCTTGAGCTTTACAACCGCGACAATGACCCCGACGCGCATCTCGTATGGGGGCCGGATACTGCCCCGCCGCCCGAAGAGCCCGTAGAGTAAAAAACAAGCCCGGCAACGCGCCGGGCTTTTTATTTGGCTGTAAGTACGGCTAGAGCCTATCGGATGCGCTGGCGGCCCGATTTGGGGCCCTAGCGGCAAGATTTACGCCGCCATTATGGTTTTGATAGCGTCCACCGCGGCCGCTACTCGCTCGGCGATGCGCTTGTGCGCCTCGGCGTCCGGCAGGATGCGGACAACGTGCAGGCGCTTGGAAGCGTCAAGGAATCGCGGGTCGAAACTGCACAAGTCGCACCAGGCGCGGCCGGAAATCCATAGCTGGCCCTGGACTTGCCAGAAATAGTCCTCGGCAAGCCGGCCGGAGATAGTCCGGTATTGTAGATGCGTGTCGCTGTTAGGGCATTTAATCTCGACCATACCGTCGGCGTCCACGAGCCCATCAGGCGAGCAGCCGACCCACTCGTCAAGCTCAATAAATCCGACTTGCTCGACCATGGCGCCCATGTCGATCTCGTACACGGCCCGGGCCAGGTCTTCCGTCTCGCGGCCCCACTGCATGGCGCGAGAGTCGAAACTGTCTTTGCGCTGGCCCGTCATGCGCTCGGCGGCGATCGTGTAGAGGATGCGGCTTTGCGTCTCCGTCCAACTATCGGCGGGCTTGGACTTGGCCGGCATGAGATCGGCAAGGGCCGAGGCGGTAATCCGCCCCAGCCTAACCGCGTCCCATCCCGGCGTTCGCTGGATGATGTCGCGGTGGATTATCAATTCGCCGCCGCCTCTTCGTTGAGCGCCGCTAGCGCCTTGTCATGTATCGCCTTGAGCCGCACGAGCCGGGCTTCGAGTTTGACTATGTCCGTTTCGCCCGAATCTATGGCGTACTGCGCCGCGCCGACCCAGTTCTCGGGCAGGAGCCCCGAGGCGATATAGTCGCGGTACTGCTGATATATGGCCTCGACGCGCTCGGCGTCAACGGGCGCCGGCTGGGGCTCGGTCACGTTTCGCATGACCGGAGCGGCCGGGGCGGGCTCGAAATCCATGACCTCTTCGACGAGGTAAAGGCGATTAAGGCAAGCCGGATAGCAGGCGCGGACGCCCTCGGCCACGCAGCGCCATTGCAGCATGATGCCCGGCTGCTTGCGCCAATTATCCTTGCCGTCGAGGCCCATCTGCTTCGCGCGCTCCATAGTCCACGACACGGACACCGTGCCGCCCTGGGGATGGCTAAACTCGGCCTCGCAGGCTTGATTGTCGCGGCGCGTCCAGTTCACGCGGCCGCCGGCAGCCTGAAACCTGGCGAGCGCCGACTGGCTTTTGAGCGCCGGCCGGCCCTGGATGATGTCGTACTCTTGCGCGGCCATAGCCGGATGGATGCCCTCGGCCTGGGCGATCAGCATCAGCGCCACCATTTGGTCGGGGCTCTTGCCGAAAAGGTTTGACTTAGCCATAGCCGTAGCCATGCGCTCCAAGTCACTGTACGGAATCATAACTTCGTTCATTGTCCACTCCTTCCGATATTGCGGCGCACCACGCGCGCCAAGTACTGCACGGTAACGACTAGCGCGGCGCCCGTCAAGACGCCTGTCAGGATTATAGCATCAACTCCTGACATCGCGGCGCGCCTCGTCGGCTTCTTCCTGCCGTGAAATGTCGCCAGATAACTTGAAACAAGCCATCATGGCGGCAAGGACTAGAAGCGCTAAGGCCGACAGAAAGCCGGCAAAAAATGACGAGATCATTCGGCTCCCCCCGCCATATCCTGCGCCCGGCGAAGATCGGCCAGCGCGTTGCTTACGACTTCCTCGGACGAGTTGCGAACCACGTCGCGGATTTCCTCGAACGTGTGCGTCCCAGCCTGAAAAACCGTCCGCTTGGCAAGCGTCTTGCCGGGATACCCGACCGCGTGCACGACTTCGACGCTGATACGAATCTCGATATTGTCCATTTGACACTCCTTTGGCTATCCGCCGACGCCCGAAGGCGTTTCGGCCCGGAGCCACCGGGCCATCGTCAGGGCGGGCTAAGCAAAAAAGAAACTAAAATCAGCGGACAGGTCAACGGGCTCGTCAAGCAAGCGGCGAGCAGCGGCTATTTCATCCGCGCCAACATACTCTTTTAGAGTAACCGCCGAGTCAAGCCTCGTGTTGTCGGGGTTAAACGCTGCAATCATAGTGCCATCAGCGTAAAACTTACCGATCATAACTTTATTGCCCTTAATGTGCCTGCGGGTTTCAATTTCGCCACGGCCATAAAACTTGCTAGCTAAATCGCTCATATTGCCCCCTATAACCTTGCTAGTGCTTAGCCGACGCCCTTTGCCGTCCGCGCTATGAGGTAATAATAGTGCAATACTTTTAGATTGTCAACTAGAAAACGCCGAAATCTTGCAATAATTTCACCGCCTCGTCAAAGCTATACGCGACCGCATACGGCGCGCCCACGGCCTCGGCGTCGGCCTGAAATTGCCGCTGGCTTTCGCTCTGCTTGCCGCCGGGGCGCTTCATTTCAAGAAAGTACACCCGCCCGGCCTTGATGAAAACGAGATCGGCCACGCCCGAGCGAAGGCCCATCTTGCGGAGCTTTGCCATGCGCGCGAGCCCGGCGCCGTTTCGGGCTTTGCCTAGCGCTTCGTTGGGAACGGCGAAAAAAAGAAAGCCCCGCGCGGGGGCCATGAGCTGGCAATACTCGACGAGCTGCGCCTGTATGTCAGCCTCAAGCGGGGCCGGTGGTTTACTCACCCTGCGCGCGGAGCATGGCGTCCAGGTCGGCCTTGACCAGCGCGCGGACGCGATCGGACGGCGTGCTGTCAAGCTCGCGGCAGCGCTTAAAGTATGCGCGCTTTTCCTCCGGCGTCATCAAAACCACGATGCGCGCGGTCAGTCTGTCCTCGGGTTGTAGATCGGAAGAGCACACGTCTGAACTCCAGTCACCGAATACGATCT
>CALKWG010000183.1 GCA_938004315.1 uncultured Spirochaetaceae bacterium | reverse complement strand
CCATGCACGAGCGCCGCGCCAAACCAGCCGACGAGGCGTCGGGGAATCGATCTTTCTACAGCACCGTCATATTTAAGGGCATAAAAGGCATAGGCTGCGAAGGCTGCCCAGCTCATATGGGAGAAGACGCTGAGGGCTGAGCGTGCGATAAGCAGGGGAATGCCGTACTCCATGCCGTAGCCGAAATTCTCGAAAACGGCGAAACCAGCGCCGACGGCCGCGCCAAAGATCAAGGCATCTAAGGGTTCCTTGATCGACCGCTTCCATGAAGCCACGGCTATGAGGGTGGCCAACTTGGCGGCTTCTTCGCTCGGCCCCACCACGAGGATATGGTGCCATAGGCCTTCTATCGTCGACCAATAGAAGGGGTTCGCATAGGTGAATAAGACGCTGAGAAAGGCGGAACCTATGCCCGCTACAAAGAACGCAAGAGGAGAAGCGCTTCTGCGCTTTATGCCCGCGTAGGTGTCGCTATGGCGTAGCCAGAGCACCCAGATGCCTGCGGATAATAGGCAAATAAATATAACTATGATGACAGAAAGCGGTGAAAAGGAGTCCCAGCCCACAGGGACCATGGCGAGCCTTTCCAAGAAGCGCGCTTACTAGGATCGATCATGGATCCCAAGGCTGAAACGAACGATGACTATAAGCGTACGTCCGTCAGCAACCGCCGTGCGGCGCTCCTTATTTTAGTAATAGATTTCTGATGTACGAGCTGTTGATACCTTCGTATCGGAGTCTTAGCTCCATAATAATAAGGATGCGCATCGTAAACTGCAAGTGCGCTTCTAGGTCCTATATGTAGCAGCCTACAACCCCATATTCCTCATCTGCGCGACGTGGTAGAGGTCGTGGCAGGCCATGCAGTCCAGGACCTGGCCTACGGTGCAGTTCCAGGCCGGTAGGAGCTCGTCCCAGCGCGACATGGGGAAGCGGCCGAGCGCGGCGATGAAACGGGCGTGCATGGCCTCGAGCTCGTCCAAGAGCAGGCGCCAGGCCGTTCTGTCGCGCCTCTCGGGCAGGCTGGGCCAGTCGGCCGCCTCGTAGGGAAAAGGGGCTAGGCCATCGTCTCCGCCTATGAGCTGGATCGTCAGATACTTATGGTAGAGGAGGTGCAGGGCTACGCCCCAGACGGTGTACCCCTCGGTAGTGCCGTCGTAGGCCGCCTTCTCGAAGGCCAGTGAGCGTAGATAGGGCATGAGCGGCTGGCCCATGAGCGAGGGTCCGCGGAACTCCTGCTCGGCGATCCTGGCGATGGCTCTGATCGTTGCGTCCATATGTTCCTCCTTGCTTAAGCGCCTACGAGGCGCCGGTCGTACGAACTCGAAGCGAAGTCCCCGATCGTCTTGAGGCGCCCGCGTGCCCAAGCGTCCGGCCGCACGCGGGCGGCGCGCGCCATGGCATCGGCCGCGGCCTCGTCCGGCGGGATCCGGCCTCCGGAGCGTTCGGGCCGCCGCGCCTCGGTGAAGCTGCGATAGGCGCCGAGCATCTCGGCGCCGAGCTCCGCGTCGCCGTCCTCCAGTTCGGCGCGGCCCTGCAGGGCTAGGAGGTAGGCCGCGCCCTCGAGGTCGCCGAGCGAGGCGAAGAGACCGCGGCTGGCGCAAAGGCGAGCCAGGCCGGACTCGACGCGGCCTAGGGCCAGCTCGGTCCGCCCGAGCCCCTCCAGGCTCCAGGCGGCCATCCACCCGTCCTTGAGCCGGCCGAAGGCCTCGAGGGCGGCTTCGAAGCAGGCGGCGGCTCCGTGGTAATCGCCCGCCTCGCGGCGATAGTCGCCCAAGCCCTCGAGGGCGTGGGCCTCGAGCCAGGGGTCGCCGCAGCGTCGGCTCAGTGCCAGGGCTTCTTCGAGCCCTTGCTCGGCCTGGGAGTCGAGGCCTCGGCCGCCTACCGTCGCGTAGGACCAGACGAGCGCGGTCGCGGTCGCGCGATCGTCCGCCTCGGCCCTGGCTAAGGCAAGGCCCTCGGCGCAATGCCGCGTTCCGGTGGCGCGGTCGCCGAGCCAGCGCTCGGCTACGCCCAGGTAGCATAGCGATAGCGCTATGTCGGATACTCGGCCGCTCCGCTCGGCCGAGGCCGCGGATTCGGCGAAGGCGAGCGCGGCGCCGTCCCAATCCCCTCCTACGAAGACGGCCATGGCCTGGCCTAAGTTAGCGCCTTCCTCCTCGAGGCGATCGAGCTGGCGCTCCTAGTCGCGGCTGCGGACGGCCTCTACGAGGCTTTCCGCAAGGCGCAGGGCGGCCTCGGCAAGCCGTCGACCGGCGGCCTCGGCCTCCTTGGGATCGGTTCGGTGCAGGCAGTATTCGCGTATGCAGCTGAGTATCCGATACCGGGTCCTGTCTTGGGATTCGAAGCGCTCGACCAGGCTACGGTTCGCCAGGGCGTCGAGGAGCCTGGCCGCGCGCGCCGCGTCCTCCTCGCCGTCGCAGCCGTCGCGCCCTCCCGCGGGCAAGAGCGCCACGGCTAAGGTTAAATCGAAGCCCCCGTCGGCTATCGAGAGGGCGCCGAGGAATCGCGCGGCGTCTTTAGGCAGCGCGTCGACGCTCCAAGCCACGGCGGCGCCGACCGAGAGATGGCGCTCGGGGAGGCCCGTCCAACCCTCGGCTTTCAAATCGACGACCGCGCCCAGGCGTTCGAGCGCCTCGGCGGGCGTCATATAGCGCAGCCTGGCGGCGGCGAGCTCCAGGGCTAGCGGAAGGCCTTCTAGTTTCTCGGCCAGGGCCGCCAAGGGCGCGGCCTCCGTCTCGGCGAAGCGCCTGCCCGGTCGGGCCGCCTCCGCTCGT
>CALKWG010000182.1 GCA_938004315.1 uncultured Spirochaetaceae bacterium | reverse complement strand
GCCAAGGTGAGGCAGGTGCTCATCAACCTCGTCGGCAACGCCGTGAAATTCACGCCGGCCGGCTCGATCGCGATCGCCCTCGCGTCGCCGTCGCCGAGCCGATTCCGCGTCGAGGTGGAGGACACGGGCATAGGCGTCCCCGAGGACGAGGCGTCCAGGCTGTTCGAGCCCTTCGAGCGCACGGGGATAGGGCAGCGCACCGCGCGGGGGACGGGCTTAGGCCTCGCGGTCAGCCGCCGCTATGCCAGGCTCATGGGCGGCGACCTGACGCTGGCGAGCTCGTCCCCGGCGGGCAGCGTCTTCCGCTTCGAGTTCCAGGCGTCGATCCCCGACGGGGCCGGCTGCGCCGACGACGAGGCCGCCGATCCGGCCGCGGGCTTCGGGCTCGGGCCCAAGCTGGCCCCCGGCCAGGGGCGGCCCCTGGTGGCCGCGCTCGACGATAACGAGACCAACTTGAGCCTCTTTGAATCCATGCTCGGCGAGGCCGGCTTCAGGACCGAGCTCTACCGCGACGCCGAGGCCATGGTCCGGGGTATAGGCCGCCCGGGCGAGCGCGACGACGCGCCGGTCGCCGCGCTCATCGACCTCAAGCTCATCGGGCTCTCGGGCGACGAGGCGGCTCGCCGGCTTCGCGAGGCCGGCTGGCGAAGCCCTCGGCCCGCCTCCGCCGGGGCCGCTCCGGCCTCGCTCGCCCTCGTCGGCCTGAGCGCCAGCGCCCTCAAGGACGACGTCGACGCCTTCGTCGAGGCCGGCCTGGACGCGTTCCTGCCCAAGCCCGTCTCATACGGCGAGCTCGTGCGGACCGTGGCCAGGCTATGCGGGCTTAAGCTCAGGCGGAAGGAGACGGTATAGGCCGGCGCGCCGGTCGGGGGCCGGCCGTTAGCTCTCGAGGAGGCTCCTGGCCAGGATGCAGGCCCCCTCTTCGGCGCTGCCGAGGGGCGTGACGGGCTCGAGCTCGGGGCGGAGCGCGCGCAAGCGGCTCGTTAGGGCCGTCTTTAACCAAAAGTTATTATCCATTAATCCGCCATAAAGGGCGATCCTGCGCTCGGCTATCCTGGCGCCGAAGCGGTCGTAGACCGACGCGGCGAGGGCGGCTAGCTCGCGCGCGGCCTCGTCGAATAGGGCGACGGCGACCGGGTCGCCGAGCGCCCGCGCCTCCTCTACCCTTACGGCGAAGCGCGCGACGGCCGCCTTGTCGAAGCCCGCGTACATAAGCCCGACGAGCCCGTCGTAGCCCGAGAGGCCGAAGTACTCCAGGGCCGCCTCGCCCAAGGCCGTGGCGGGGCCGCGGCCTTCGCTCGCCCTGAGGCCGGCCTTGATCGCCTCGAAGGCCAGCCAGAACGCCGAGCCCTCGTCGCCCAGCCAATGGCCCCAGCCGCCGGCCCGGCAACGGCCGCCGTCGCGGGACCTGGCCAGGGCGATGGAGCCGGTACCGGCGATGAGGAGGTAGCCCTCGGGGCTGCGTAGCGCCCCGGCTAGGGCGGCCTCGGCGTCGTTGCCGGCGTCTACGCGCGCGCCGGGTAGGAGCCCGGCGAGGACGGCGGCCATGGCCTCCCGCTCGGCCGGCCGGTCGACGCCGGCGCCGCCTAGGTAGGCGGCGGCGCAGGAGCCGGCGTCCAAGCCGGCCCCGCCGAGCGCGCCTAGGACGAGCTCGCGTATCGACGCGACGGCGCGGTCGAAGCCGGCGGCGTTCGGGTTGGTGCCGGCCCCGCGGCCGCGATACAGCTCCCGGCCCTCGGCCGACTCGACGCGGACGCGCGAGTTGGTGCCGCCCCCGTCTATGCCGAGTATCCAGCCGCTCACGGCAGGGTCCGCGCCGGCTCGGCGGCAGTTGCGGCGGCCGAGCCGGCGGCAGTTGCGGCGGCCGGCGCGGGGTCGAGGCCGCAGAGGCGGCGGAGCGCGAAGATCTCCCGGCGTATCCATGGCGAAGCGTCGCCGCCGGCGGCCAGGGCTTCGTTCGCGGCGAGCGCCTCCTCCGGGCTCACCCAGGCCGGCTCGAAGCCGAGGCTCTCCTCGTAGGCGTCGAGCGACTGCCTACCGGCGGGGCCGTCGGCTACTTCGCAGAGGTAATAATCCGATATCATATGAAAGACGGCGCCGGATTCCTTGGCGGGGCGCCGCTCCTCAACGCGCAGGGCGAGGGCGCCGGGGACGGCCAGCTCGTGGCCCGTCTCCTCGCGGAGCTCCCGGCCCAGCGCCTCGAGGGCCGATTCCCCCGGCTCGACGCCGCCGCCGGGGAATTTATAGTCTCCCGGGCCGCGCGCGTGTATCAAGAGGAGCTTGTCGCCGCGGAAGGCCACGGCCCGGACGGCGCGGCGCTCTATGACGCGCCGCTCGGGCTCGCGGACGGCGGCCGGACGGAGCGCGTCGGCCGACGGCGCTCCGGTCGATGCGGAGCCCTCCGGTACCTCCGTGAAAATTCCGTCGGAGAATATGAAGCGAATCATCGCGCATGCCCCCTCGAAGCCCGGGTACTACGGCAGATACAGCGCCCCGGCGCAGGCCGCGGCCCGGGCGCCGGTCGCCCGAGGCTCGGTGTTCGGCCGGCCGAGCGCTCGGAGGAGGCCGAAGAGGCCGAAGGCCATGGCCTCCATGTAATCCGATGATAGCCCGAAGTCCTCGGCCGGCGCAACGCGGGCCCCGGGTAGGGCGGCGGCGAGCTCGGCCATGACGACTGGATTGCGGGCGCCGCCGCCGCTTACGACGACCAGGGCCGGCGGCTCGGGCAGGAAGTCGCGGTAGGCGCGCGCCGTCGAGCGCGCCGTAAAGGCCTCGACGCTGCGCATGAGCTCGGCCGGGCTCGGCGCGTCCGCGGCGGCCGCGAGGCCGAGGGCTGCGAGCGGGGCCAGCTCCCGATCGTAGAAGCCGCGGCCGAACTGCTCGCGGCCGCAGCTCTTCGGCGGGGGCAGTTCGAAGAAGGGGTGGCTCATCCATCGCCTTATGAGCTCCTCGCGCGGGCTCCCCCGCAAGCCCAGTTCGCCGTCCCGGTCGTAGCGCCGAGCGCCCCCGCTGAGCCCCTCCGCCAAGAGGTCGGCCAGGGCGTTGCCCGGGCCGGTATCGAAGGCTATGAGCTCGTCGTCGCGCCCTATCCAGCATACGTTGCCGATGCCGCCGTAGTTCTGGAAGGCTACGGGCCGCGCTAGGCCCCGGGCCAAGGCTAGGTCGAAGAAGGGCACGAGGGGGGCCCCGGTGCCGCCGGCGGCGATGTCCGAGGGGCGGAAGTCGCAGGCCGTGGGCACGCCGGTCCGGCGCGCTATGACGGCGCCCGATCCTATCTGTAGGCTGGCCCGGCCGGGTTCGTCCGGGGCTCCGGCGATATGCCGGATGGTCTGGCCGTGGCTGCCTATGGCGTACACCTCGGTCGGGGCCGTATCCCCCGCCCTCATCACGGCCAAGGCCGCCTCGGCGAAGAGCTCGCCCAGCTCCATGTCCAGGAGCGCCAGGGCGTCGAGGGCGCCCGGGCCGTCCTCGAAGAGCCTGAAGATCTCATCGCGGACCCGTTCGGGTAGGGGGAGTACCAGTGACGCGAGGAGCTCGGCCGAGACGGCGCCGCCCGGACCCAGCCGATAGCGGGCCAGGCTGGCGTCTATGCCGTCGACGCTCGTGCCGGACATGAGCCCGACGGCTAGGTACTCCTCGGGGACGCTGTTATCGGCCATGGCGGCTCTCCTTAGCTGTAGAGGAGGAATGGACGCCTCTCCTCCATGAAGTCCGCGGCGCGGGCGGAGCCGCCGCCGCCGACGGGCCTTCCGGCCGCGGCCCCGGGCGCGGAGACGAGCTCGGCGAGCGAGTCGTCGCCCCAGAGGAGCGAGAGCGGGCGCTTGCCGCCCTCCTTCCACGGCGGCAGCGCGGCGAAGTCGGCCGGGTAGAGCTCGGATAGTAAAGTAATAATAAAATATCCTATCTCAACCAGCCGTCCATAAGCTTCGGATCCACGGTCTATGCGCAGCTCTATGCCCTGGCAAAGCGTCCCCGCGTGCTTGGAGAACGTGGGGACGAAGAACAGCGGCCTGGCCCGGAGGCCGTCTATGCCGAAACCGTCTACGGCCCGCGCCAAGGCCGGCCCGTCGACCCAAGGCGCCCCGATGGTCTCGAAGGGCTTGGTCGTGCCGCGGCCCTCGGAGACGTTCGTGCCCTCGAGGAGGCAGGTCGCCGCGTAGGCCCGTAGGCTCTCGGGCGTAGGCAGGTTGGGCGACGGCGGGACCCAGGGAAGGCCGCCATCGGCTATGTCCATACGGCGCTCCCAGCCCTCCATGGCCAATACCCGAAGCCCGCCGCCGAGGCCGAGGGAGCCCGCCTGCATCAGGGCGTATTCTCCTAAGGTGAGCCCGTGCCGTATCGGGAGGTCGCGCGGCCCTACGAGCGACTCGAAGCCGGGGCCGAGGCCGGGGCCCTCGACGAGCTCGCCCGAGAGCGGGTTCGGGCGGTCCAGCACGAGGAGACCGGGCCGGTCGCCGGCCGGCAGCTCGGCGAGAGCCTCCAAAAGGCGGGTCAGGGTGCCGAGGTAGGTGTACCAACGGAGCCCGGCGTCCTGCAGGTCGTAGACGATCAGGTCGAGGTCGGCGAGGCGCGCCGGATCGGGCCGCTTGGATTCGCCGTAGAGGCTGACCACGGGGAGCCCGCTCATGGGGTCGACGTAGTCGGCTACGCGCTCGCCGGCCTGGGCCTCGCCGCGGTAGCCGTGCTCGGGGCCGAAGAGCCGCGTAAGACGGGCGCCTGCGGCGGCGCAGGCCCTGGCCAGGGCGAATGCCGCCGGTTCCAGGGCCGAGTCTAGGGCGGTGGGATTGGCCACCAGGCCGACGCGGGCGCCGGGGGCGACATAGCCCTTAAGGAGCGTAGGCTCGCGGGCTAGCCGCTCGAGGCCGGTCAAGATCATCGGGCCTCCCCGGCGCCGCCCGGCGAACCGCCGAAAGCCCGGACGGCCAAGGAGAGATGCCCGTCATGCTCGGCGGCCAGGCGCTCGGCTTCCTCGGCGGAGATGCCTAGCATGGCCATGAGTATGGCCAGCTTAGGCCGCCGGCCCGAGGCCTCGAAGGCCCGCTCCGCGGTCTCTCGCTCGCAGCCGGCGGCCTTCATGATGAGGAGCTTGGAGCGCTCGACCAGCTTCTTGTTCACCGGCGTCAGGTCGACCATGAGGTTACGGTAGACCTTGCCAAGCCGTATCATGGAGGCGGTGGTGATCATGTTAAGGACGAGCTTCTGGGCGGTGCCCGACTTAAGGCGCGTCGATCCGGCTATGACCTCGGGGCCCACGTCGACGTAGACGCGGTGCCGGGCGTACTTGAAGGTCTCGGAACCCGCGTTGCAGGAGATGGCGCCCACCGACGCGCCGAGCTCCCCGGCCCAGGCCATCGCGCCTATCACGTAGGGGGCTTGGCCGCTCGCCGTGATGCCTACGAGGACGTCGCGCGCCGCGAAGCCTATGGCCTTTAAGTCGGCTACGCCCTGCTCGGGCCTATCCTCGGCCGATTCCACGGCCTTGGTCAGCGCCTCCCGGCCGCCGGCGATGAGGCCCTGCACCATCTCCGGCGGCGTGCCGAAGGTGGGCGGGCATTCGGAGGCGTCCAGGACGCCCAGGCGGCCCGAGGTGCCCGCGCCTATGTAGACCAGCCTGCCGCCCGCGCGGAACGCGGCGACGACGTCGTCTACGAGGGCCGCGATCTCCGGCATGGCGCGCTCTACGGCGAACGCCACCTTCTTATCTTCAGAGTTAATAATAGATAATATCTCGAGGGTGCCCTTCGAGTCGATGTCCTCCGAGGCGGGGTTCTCCCGTTCGGTCGTCATCGAGCCGAGATCCATCGGGCTTTCGCCGACCGGCTCGCTCCGTGCCATGGCCTATACCGTCCTTCTCCCGCGGGGCGCGCCCGCCGGCGCCTTGCGCGGCCGCTCGTCGGAGCCGCCGTCGTCGTAATCCTTATCTTGCAGGGCGTGCACCGCCCTCATGCTGCGCTCGAGCCGCGGCAGCGAGCGGTCGATGCTGCGGCAGACCACGGTCGTGAAGAGCACGTCGACCAGGGCCAGCTGGGTGGTCCGCGAGAGCGATGCCCCGGTCCTGAGGAGGGGCTCGGTGCGCGGTACGTAGAGCGCCACGTCGGCCCGGCGCTCCAGCGGGTTCGGCCCCACGCCCGTGACGCTCACGAGGGTAGCCCCCGAGCGCTTGGCCTCGGACGCGCTCGCCAGGGTCGAAGCCGTCCGCCCCGAGTAGGAGAAGGCTACGGCGAGGTCGTCCGGCGAGAGGCCGCAGGCCGAGCTGATCTGTATGTCGGCATCGAAGGAGAAGCTGGCGACGATCCCTATGCGCGTGAGCTTTTGGAAGAAGTCGTAGGCCACGTTGGCTGAGGCGCCCGCGCCGAAGACCGCCACGGAGCGGGCGGCGAGGATGGCGCGGGCCGCGCGCTCCACGGCCTCCGGCTTCATGAGGGCGAGCGAGCGCTCGAGCGCCTCCCTGGTCTTGGATACCACGGCCTCGGCGACGGCCTCGACCGAGAGGGCCGAGTCCAGCTCTATGGGCGGAGCGGGGTCGTCGGCCTGGCTATCGCCCTGGGCGTAGACGTCCTTGGCCAGCATGAGCTGCAGCTCCCGATAGCCGGAGAGCCCGGCGCGCTTGCACAGGCGCATGGCCGCAGACGGGTTCCCTCCCGCCTGTACGGCCAGCTCGCTGATGGTGCAGAGCAGGGCGGTCTTCGGGTCCTTTATAAGGAAGTCGGCGATGGTGAGCTCCGAATCGGTACAGGAGTCGCGTATCTCTTTGAGTAGCGCCAAGCCGCTGGTCATGGGCCCTCCTCCTCCTGGGAGTGTAGCATGCTTTCTGTCCGAATGGAATAAAAAATCAAAAAAAACTACTTACCAATGAAAAAATATGTTGCACGAAAAAGAAAACCGGGGGATACTGTGGCCATGATCACGGGGGACCCGGCCGTAGCCGACCTGAGCCTTGAGCGAAAAATCGGGCAGCTCTTCCTTATCGGCTACCCCGAGGGCGGCGAGCCCGAGCTATGCCGCAGGCTCGCCCGGAGGCCGTTCGGCAACGTCATCCTCTTCTCGCGCAACGCCGCCGCCCCCCGGCCTTTATACGCGGCCCTCCAGGGCCTGCGCGCCGGGATAGCGGAGGAGGCCGGCGTCGCGCCCACCGTCGCGGTCGACCAGGAGGGCGGCAACGTGCTCCGCCTACGCGACGGCCTTTCGCCGCAGCCGGGCGCCATGGCCATCGCCGCCGCTTTCGAAGGCGGCGGTATCGGGATCGCCGAGGTCGAGGCGATCGCCGAGCATTCGGCCCGCGAGCTTTCCGCGCTCGGCGTCAATTGCAATTTAGCCCCCGTGGCCGACGTCAACGTGAACCCCGCCAATCCCGTCATCGGCCCCCGCAGTTTCGGCGAGGATCCCGCCAAGGTGGCCGATCTGGCCGCCGCCTATGCGCGCGGCTTGGCGCGCGGCGGCGTCATGGCCTGCGCTAAGCACTTCCCCGGCCACGGCGACACCACGGTGGACTCCCATCTGGGCCTGCCGACCGTCGCTGCCGGGCGCGATAGGCTCGAAGCCGTCGAGCTCGTCCCGTTTAAGCGCCTGTTCGCCGAGGGTATCCCGGCGGTGATGGGCGCCCACGTACGTTTCCCGGCGGTAGAGCCCGACGGCCTGCCTGCCACGCTCTCGGCGAGGGCCATTCAAACGTTGCTCCGCGGCGAGCTAGGTTTCCGGGGCTTGTTCATTACCGATTGCCTAGAGATGAAGGCGGTGCACGAGCGTTACGAGGAGCCGGCCTTGGCCGCCTTCGCCGCGGGCGCCGACCTTCTGTGCATAAGCCACAGCGCCCAGCTGCAGGACCGAGCCTACGACGCGATCCTAGCCGCGCTCCGCGACGGCCGCGTGCCCCGGGCCCGGCTCGACGAGGCGGTCGGCCGAATTCTGGCCGCCAAGGCCCGCCTGGCCCGGCCCGCCGCCGACGCCGACGAGGCCCTCGCGACGCTGCGCCGCCCCGAGGCTTTGGATCTGTCGCGTCGCATATCGCGCGCGAGCCTCTCGCCCTGCGCCCTACGCCTCGAAGAGGGCGCGGCCGTCCGACGCGAGGGCGCTCGCGCTGCCGGCGGCTGGCTGGCCGGCGGCGGCTGGCTGCTCGACCCCGTGGCAGGCGGCCTCACCGGGGCGGAAGACGGCGAGTCCGGCCCGAGCCTCGGGCTCGCCTTAAGTCGGCTTGGTTCGAAGGCCCGGGCTATACGATACTCCCTAGATCCGGAAGCCGAGGAGCGAGCGGCCGCGATGGCCGAGTTGAAGTCCGGCCTCGCGGCCGGGGACGCCGTCGTCTTCGCCCTCTACGGCATGTCGGCGAGGCCCGGCCAGGCCGCGCTCGCGCGCGAGGCGGCCGAACTCTGCGCCGAACGCGGCGCCCGCCTGGCCTTCCTGAGCATGAGGAGCCCCTACGACGCCGCGGCCTGCGCCCGGGCGGTCCTCGGGGCCGGCCGTAACGGGCCGCTCCGAGGGCCGTCGGGCTACGCCCCGCCCTTCGTCTGCGCCTACGAATACGGCGCCGGCGCGGCCGAGGCGGCGGCCGATTTCCTACACGGTAAACTGGACGCGAACGGCGTCTGCCCCGCCGGGGCGGCGCGGGGAGCGCCGGCCTAGGCCGAGCGTCGCTCGTAGCCTACAGCGGATATCTAGTAAGGAGGATGAGATGAAACGAACGAGGATCGTAGCCTTGGCGCTCGCCGCCCTGGCCGCGTGCGCGCCGGCCTTCGCCCAGACCCTGACGCCGGCTTCGCGGGCCAAGCTGCCCGTGCAGACCAAGGACGCCAAGGTCGTGGACGCCCAGCTGACCGCCGACGCCGCCCCCAACCGCGGCGGCACGGTGTCGCTCCGCCTGCCGGGCGCCCCGCAAACCTTCAACTACTACGGCGTGCTCGGCGACAACAACGCCTACACCATCCAGCAGCAGGCCTTGGACCGGCTGATCGAGATGAACCCCGTGAACAACGCCTTGGAGCCGGGCCTGGCCAAGTCCTGGAAGATCGAAGGCAATAGCGTTATATTTAATTTACGGGATATTAAGTGGTCGGACGGCGCGCCCTTCACCGCCGACGACGTCATCTTCACCATGGAGTACTTCGTCCAGAACCGCAACGCCCTGGGCAACCAGTCTACGGTCTTCATGGTCGACGGCAAGCCCTTCGAGTGGAGCAAGGTCGACGACCGCACCGTCAAGGTGACCATGGCCCGCCCCGTCGGCACCATCTTCACCTCCCTGACCTTCGTCGTGATCGCCCCCAAGCACGCGCTCGAGCCGCTCATCAACAAGGCGGACATGAGCTCGGTGAACAATCCCTGGGGTACGGCCAGCGACCTGTCCAAGATCCCCGGCACCGGCGCCTTCGTGCTCGACCGCTACATCGTGGATCAGCGCGTCATCATGAAGCGCAACCCCTACTCTTGGCGCGTCGATACGCGCGGCAACCTCCTGCCCTACGCCGACTTCCTCGAATACCTGATCGTCAAGGATAACGAGGCGGCCATGCTCAAGTTCGAGGCCGGCGAGATCAGCTATACCGACGGCATCGCGGCCGCGCAGTTCTCCGGGCTCAAGGAGAAGGAGCTCTCCAAGAAGGCGCCCTTCGTGATCTTCCGCACCGAGCCCACCCGCCCCACGCCCTCGCCCATGCATATCGCGTTCAACTTCGACGCCAAGGACCCGGTCGTCAAGAACCTGATGCGCACCAAGGAATTCCGCATGGCCGTGGAGCGCGCCCTGGACCGCCGCAAGGTCATCGACCAGGTCTTCTCCGGCCTGGCCGTGCTCGGCGGCACGCCGGTCCTGCCCTCCAACAAGGCCTTCTACAACCCCGCCGTGGAGAAGATCCGACGGAGCTTCGACCTCAACGCCGCGCGGACCCTCCTGGCCGGCATCGGCCTCAAGGACGGCAACGGCGACGGCTGGCTCGACCGCCCCGACGGCAAGCCCCTGGAGATCGTCCTCACCGTGGATACGACTAAGGAGCACGTCGAGACCGCCATGCTCCTCTCGGAGAACCTGAAGCGCCTGGGCGTCAAGCTCGAGTTCCAGTCCGTGGACGCCAAGCTCTTCGGCGAGCGAATCAACTCCGGCACCTTCGATATGTGCATCAGGGCCTTCGGCAACCAGCCCGACCCGCACCTGCGCAAGGGCATCTACCAGCCCACGGGCAACCTGTACTACTGGCACATCTCCACCAAGGACGCCGAGTCCAAGCCGGTCTTCGCCGAGATGCTGCCCTGGGAGAAGGAGCTCTACGACATCTTCGAGCAAGGCGCCGTCGAGCTGGACCAGGCCAAGCGCAAGGCCCTTTACGACCGCTTCCAGGCCATCTACGCCGAGGAGATCCCCATCATCTTCGTGGCCAAAGGCATGAACCTTTACGGCGCGAGCAACAAGGTGGGCAACTTCTACATGAACAAGGACGGCCTCATCGTCTTCACGCCCTATACCGTCTATTTAAAGTAAGCTAAAGTCGAATCCCGCGGCGGGCCCGTACGGGCCCGCCGTATTCCCCTACCGGAGCCCGCCCATGTGGTCGTTCATAGCCCGGAGGACGCTCATCATGATACCCATGATGCTCGTCGTCTCCGTGATTTGCTTCGTCGTCGTCGAGCTACAGCCCGGCGACTACGTCACGCAGTTCCTGTCCAACCCCGACATCACCAAGGAGCAGATCGAATCGATCCGCCTGGAATACGGGCTGGATAAGGGGCCGGCGGAGCGCTACCTTATGTGGGTCGAGGGCATCGTCACCCGCGGCGACTTCGGCTGGTCCTTCGCCTCGCGCCGTCCGGTCTGGGACCTGATAGCCGAGCGCATGGGCTGGACCGTGGTCATAGCGGTTTTAGCCATACTCTTCCAGTGGGCGTTGGCCGTGCCGCTCGGCGTCTACTCGGCCACCCATCCGCGCAGCGCCGGCGACTACGCGCTCACCGGAGGCGCCTTCCTAGGCCTCTCGATCCCGGACTTCTTCCTAGCCATACTCATCATGTTCGCCCTGGTAAGCGCCGGCTCGACGAGCGTCGGCGGCCTCTTCTCCGGCGAATACGTGGCCGCGCCCTGGTCCCTCGCCAAGTTTTGGGACCTCCTTAAGCACCTCTGGGTGCCGGTCGTCGTCATCGGCTCGGCCGGCGTGGCCTCCCTGCTCCGCGTCATGCGCGGCAACTACCTGGACGCCTCGAGCGCCCCCTTCGTGGAGGCCCTGCGGGCCCGCGGCCTCTCCGAGCGGCGAGTCAAGGGCCACGTCCTGAAGAACGCCCTGAACCCTATGGTCAGCTTGGCGGGCATGCAGCTGCCCGAGGTGTTCTCAGGAACCATCACCGCCTCCATCGTCATAGGGCTCCCGACCATCGGGCCCTTCTTCTACGAGGCGCTTTTAAACAGCGACCAATATCTCGTCATGGCCTTCCTCATGTTCATAGCCTTCATCACCCAGCTCGGGAGCCTGGCGGCCGACATTGCGCTCGCCGCCCTGGACCCGCGCATCCGGATCAGCTAAGGAGGCCGTCGAGTTATGGATATAGTACGTAAACTAGCGGAGCGGATGCGCAGGGGCCGCGTGGGCGAGGTCGAAGGCCGAAGGCCCGCGGCCGGCGCGAAGCGGCCCGGCCGCAAGACGGCCGTCTTCATGCGCCATAAGCTCGGGTGGGCGGGACTCTGGTGCCTGGCGGCGCTCTACCTCGGCGCGCTCTTCGCGGATTTCATAGCGCCCTACGGCATGGCCGAGTCGAACGAGCTGGCCGCCTACGCAGCGCCGACCAAGATCCATTGGTTCCACGAGGGGCGCTTCATCGGCCCCTTCGTCTACGCCAAGCGACAGGGGCGCAACCCCGAGACTTTCAGGCTCGAGTATCGCGAGGATAGCTCGACGCCCTATCCGCTGCGCTTCTTCTCGGCCGGCGAGCCTTACAAATTCCTCGGGATTATTCCGGCTCGGGTGCGGCTCTTCACCTTGGGCGGGGCGACGATGGAGCTCGAGGCGCCCGAGGGCTACGACGAGCCGCCGCGGGTATACGAGGTGCCGATCAACCTCTTCGGCGGCGACCAGTTCGGCCGCGACCTCTTCTCGCGCATCCTGCACGGCTCGCGCGTGTCGCTCTCGGCGGGCATCGTGGGCACCCTGCTCTCGGTCGTCATCGGCGCCTTCGTAGGCGCGGCCTCAGGCTACTTCGGCGGCCTGGCCGACACACTCATCCAGCGCCTGATAGAGATCCTGCGCTCCTTCCCCAGGATCCCGCTCTGGCTGGCCTTGGCCATGATTATCCCGCCGACCTGGCCCAGCACCTACCTGTATTTCGGCATCGTCATCGTGCTGTCGTTCATCGGCTGGATGGGCGTGGCCCGCGTCGTACGCGGCATGGCCCTGAGCCTGCGCGAGAAGGAATTCGTGTTGGCGGCCCGCTCGGCCGGCGTACGTCCGCTTAAGATCATACGCTCGCACATCATACCCAACGTCGCCGGCTACCTCATCGTCGTATCTACCCTCTCGGTGCCCGGCATGATTTTGGGCGAGAGCACCATCAGCTTCCTGGGCCTGGGCGTAAAGGAGCCTATGACGAGCTGGGGCCTCCTCCTTAAGCAGTCGCAGTCGATCAGCGCGCTTAGGAGCTACCCCTGGCTCATGCTGCCTGGGCTCTTCATCATGCTGGCCGTGCTGTCCTACAACTTCGTGGGAGACGCCCTGCGAGACGCCTTCGACCCCAACGGCGCGGTCGAGAAGCTGGAGGCCTAGCGTGGCGCGGTTATTGGAACTTCACGATTGTAAAACCTATTTCAAGACCTATGACGGCATCGTCAAAGCATCGGATGGCGTATCGCTCCATATAGA
>CALKWG010000181.1 GCA_938004315.1 uncultured Spirochaetaceae bacterium | reverse complement strand
ATCGTATTCGGTGACTGGAGTTCAGACGTGTGCTCTTCCGATCTGGAGAGCCTGCGCGAACGCGAGGAAAAGTATAAATTCGCGCTCGAAGGCAGCGGGCTCGGAGAATGGGATTGGGACTATACGACGGGCAAGGTCATACGCAACGAGCGTTGGGCGCAGATGCTCGGGTACTCGGCCGACGAGATCGAAGAGACACTGCAGCGGGGCATAGAACTACGGCACCCCGACGACCTCGCCACGATAGAGAAGGCGGTGAACGATCACCTGACCGGCGTTACCGACCATTACAGCATCGAATACCGCATGAAGACCAAAGGCGGCGACTATAAATGGATACACGATTGCGGCAAGATCATGGTCCGCGACGCGTCGGGGGCGCCCCTGCGGCTCTGCGGCACCCACGCCGACATCGACGAAGCCAAGCGCGCGCGGGACACCATCAAAATGCTGCTAGCCGAGAAGGAACTCCTCTTACAAGAAGTCCATCACCGCGTTAAGAACAGCATCAATACCGTCAGCAGCCTCCTCTCCTTACAGGAGCAGTCTATACCGGACGAATCCGCGAAGGCGGCCTTACGAGACGCCGGGAACAGGATTCGAAGCGTATCGCTCCTCTACGATAAGCTCTATAAGACGGATGACTACAGGGAGCTATCGCTCAAGACCTACCTCTCATCCTTGACGGATGAGGTCGTGAGCAACTTCCCCAATAGGGACGGCGTCACGCTTAACAAGGAGCTCGACGACTTCAGCCTCGACGCGAGGAGGCTTCAATCTGTCGGCATCATTATCAACGAGTTATTAACGGATATCATGAAGTACGCCTTCAAGGGGCGCGCCGAGGGCCGCATCGCGATATCCTCGAAGATGGGCGAGTCGAGCGCGACTATCGTCGTGGAGGACGACGGCGTGGGCATGCCTCCGGCGGTGGACTTCGAGCGCTCTTCCGGCTTCGGCCTCAGGCTCGTCCAGGCCTTAGCGCAGCAGCTTGACGGCTCGATCCGCATCGAGAGGGATAAAGGAACGCGCTTCGTGCTGGAGTTCCCTGTATGATATTCGAGCGCAAAGGTCGAGAGCCCCTCCTTACTTCCTTCTATACACTGCTTCTCGCCGCCGGCGTTTCGGCTTTCATTCTCTCCAGCCTCATTTTCCTTATACCCCTAGGCGCTACCTTTCGAAGCGAGCAGGAATCGAATATTCGGAATGAGCTCAAACTTAAGGTGAGCTCGAATGATAATCTGCTCCGAAGCTACGGCTCGATGACCGAATCGTTGGGAAGCCGTACCATGATACGGCAGAAGCTAATCGACTACACTAAAGGAGCGGTCTCCCTCGAAGAGCTCAAGGAGTTTACCCAACCCAAATATGAAGACGGCGCAGCGATCCTCAAAGATCTGGTCGGAGCAGCGCGTCATCTACCCGACGGAACGCTAGTCGCCTCGTGGGGCGAGCTCAGTTTGGCCCGCCTACAGGCCGGAGCGCAAGAAGGCCTGGCGCTGAAGGAAGTCGGGCCCCGCCTGTTCGCCGTTATCACGGCGCCTATTCGTGAAAAAGACTCTATCTTGGGTTTTGATACTTGCGTCTTCGAAGCGAACATATTAACCGCGACCGATTCCGCCATCGTGCGGGGATTTACCGTATCCCGCCATGACGAGCGCGCGGACCCGCCGGACCTCAACGGCTATCGAGTCGCGTTCCTAGACGGCGCTTTTATCATCACAGCGCACCCCTATCCCCAATCGTTCAGGAAGGCCGCCTTGAAAGCGCTCCTCATCGCGGGCGTCTATTCGTTCGCCTTCATCGTCTCTATTTCTTTATTCTCGTACTTCACCTTCTATCGGTTCGTGAAAGGCGTCATCGACGATCACGTCAGCTTGAACCAGAAAGTCAGCACCCGCCTGGTGGAGAGGGATCTTCTCCTGAAGGAGGTGCATCACCGGATCAAGAATAACATGAATACGATAGCTAGCCTCCTTTCGCTCCAAAGAGATACGATAGAGGACAGGTCTGCCAAGCTCGCCCTGCAAGATGCCGAAGCCAGGATACATAGCATGTCGCTGCTCTATGACAAGCTTTATAGAAGCG
>CALKWG010000180.1 GCA_938004315.1 uncultured Spirochaetaceae bacterium | reverse complement strand
ACGAACTCGCCGGTCGTCGGCGTCTACAAGGATCGCGTCGCCGGCGTCTACGAGAACTACTCGAGCTACCTCCTGGTCGAGTTCAAGGCCCTGGTCGTGGCGGCCGGCGCCCGCGAGCGCTCCCTCGTATTCCCCGGGAACGACCTGCCCGGCGTCTACGGCGCCGGCGCCTTCCAGACCCTCGTAAACCGCGACCTCGTGCGCGCCGCCTCCAAGGTCTTCGTGATCGGCTCGGGCAACGTCGGCCTCATCGGCAGCTACCACGCCCTGCAGGCCGGCATCCAGGTCGCCGGCATCTGCGAGATCCTGCCCAAAGTCAACGGCTACAAGGTCCACGCCGACAAGATCGTCCGCATGGGCGTCCCCATCCACCTCAATACCAGCGTCGTCTCCGTCGAGGGCGAGGGCAAGGTCGAGCGCGTCACCGTGGCCCAGGTCGACAAGGACTATAGGCCCCTCCTCGAGACCGCCCGGACCTTCGAGGTGGACACCGTCCTCGTGGCTACGGGCCTTTCGCCCTGCGACGAGTTCTACCGCCAGGCCCTGGCCTTCGGCTTCCCCGCCGTCAAGGCCGGCGACGCCGAGGAGATAGCCGAAGCTAGCAGCGCCATGTTCGGCGGCAAGATCGCCGCCCTGGCCCTGGCCAAGATCCTCGGCAGGAGCGTCGACATCGACCAGGCCTGGCTCGATAAGCGCGAGGTCTTAAAGAGCCGCCCCGGCGACGTCGTGTGCCGCGACGAAGTCGAAGTCGGCCCCGGTTGGAAGCCCGTGTTCTTCTGCACCGAGGAGATACCCTGCAACCCCTGCACCACGGTCTGCCCCACGCACAGCATCCAGCTGGCCGCGCGCAAGGGCTCCCTCCTCGACCTGCCCTACTTCCAAGGCGATAACTGCAAGGGCTGCTCCGCCTGCGTGGCGGCCTGCCCCGGCCTGGCAATGTCCCTCGTGCGCGCCGCGCCAGACGGCATGGCCGAGATACAGCTCCCCTTCGAGTTTGACGCCGGGACCTGGGAGCTCGGCCGCCCCCTCGAGCTCCTCGACCAGGACGGCGCCTTCGTCGCCGACGGCGAGCTCGTGAAGAAGCTCTACAACAAGAAGTACAAGACCTGGATCCTCACCGCCCGCGCCCCCGCGGACGCCGCGCCCCGGATCATAGGCCTCCGCGTCCAGCCTAAGGAAGCCACGGCGCCCCTGCGCGAGGCCCGCTATAGCTTCCTCCCCGACGAAGCCATCGTCTGCCGCTGCGAACGCGTCACGGTTAAGGAAATAGTACAGTTTATAAAGGATAATGAGGTCAGAGACGTGAACCAGCTTAAGACCATACGCGTGGGCATGGGAGCCTGCGGGTCCAAGACCTGCTCCGTCCTCCTGCCGCAGATATTCAGGAAGGCCGGCGTCGATCCCGCCGCGGTGACGGCGGGGAGCCTTAGGCCCCTCATGCTCGAGGCCGGCATGGGCGAGCTCGTCAACGAAGCCGTAGGGGGCCGCGCATGAAGACCTGCGACGTCCTCGTCATCGGCGCCGGCTCCGTCGGCGTCCCCCTGGCCCTCTACTGCGCCGAGGCCGGCCTAAAGACCGTAGTCCTCGAGAAGGAGGCCTCCTGGGGCCGCGGCCAGAACCGGGCCGCCATCGGCGGCAT
>CALKWG010000179.1 GCA_938004315.1 uncultured Spirochaetaceae bacterium | reverse complement strand
TCTCGCGGCGCGGCGCGCGGCGGTAGGCCGGGTCGAAGCTCGGTTCGGGCGGCAAATCGTTGAAGTCCAGCCGCAGTTTCATGGCGGCTTCTATGCTTGCGTTGTTCATGGTAGCTCTCCTTTTTCCAAGAACGACGCTATGCTACCATACGACCGCCCGGACGACCAGAAGGCATCTCGTCGGCCAGGGATGACGGGCTTGCGGTCGCGTCTTGGGAACGTTATGATATCCCTAGGTGATAGCATAAAGCGAAGAAATAGTTCGACATTATTGTCGAATTGTAAACATTTTTGTCGAAATTACTTTATATATTTACTAATATAAATCCATTCCGCACTGCCTTATAACTGTAGCAGTTTTAAGTACTTATAATAACAACATTTAATCGCAGCGAATATTTTGAACGAAATTTTAAAATTGGCGTGCAAATTGCTATACTTATACGTAACGCGACCCAGTCGCAGGGAGGTGACTATGAAGCGTATAACAGTATATATAAGCGCGCTCGCCATATTGACGATTTCTTCGTGTACCCTTTTTAATACGCCGCCGGCCCTTTCGGCGGGAGGGGAGCTTGGCGCGATCCGCGCCAAGTACCTCACCAGCTTCGATATCCTCAATGGGACCTTCGTCCAATCGGGCCGAGCGCTCCTGCCTTTCAACCAGGCTGCCCAGGACCCCACCGCCAGGGCTACCGTGCCCGTCTACTCGCTTCCGGGCCCGATCTACTTCCCAACTTTAGGGGTAAGCGCTCCTCAAACGATCAGCAACTACCCAGAAGCCGGGCAGACCTCGGTCTGGACCGTTGAAACGACCGGCATAGATGACGTCTACCTTGCCAAGGTCACGACGAGCTTCCCAAGCTACGACCCCAGGGATCGGCAGGAGGAGTGGTATTACATAGAAGATCGTGCACCCATAGGTGAGTGGACCACAGCGGACGTCATTTCTCGGGTCGATGGCACAGAAGATCCCGGTTACCGCGAGCGCAACCTCCTCTACTTCAAAGACGGCAGCGTACAAACCGAAACCATCGTTAAGATCCCCGAGCCCGCCGCGCGCTATGCCGCCTTCGACGTCGGCGGTTCATTAGAGTACCCTGGCGCCTTCCTCCCCAACACCGACTCGAGCGCCGTCTACTCATCGGCCGTGGTCTACCATAGAGACTACAGCGACGCCCCCGATTACAGCTTCTGGAACGGCCAGCGGGTCAAGGCCATCGTCGGCATCCGCTACTACACCGAGCAGCTCGTCCCCGGCTCTGGCGCGCCCACCCATCTACGCGGCACCACCATAGCCTTTGAGAAGGCGATCACGAGCCTCTATACCGGCGGCGGCGACTTCGTTAACGCTTACTCATCCTTATTCCTGGCTAAAGTAGAAGCGGAACCAGACCAAGCCTTCTTGGCCCTGACCGTGCTCAGGCAGGAGACCGTATATAAACTCGCCAGCTACGCGAGTCCGAGCGACTTCACCGTCGACTATAGCCAGTCTAGCCGCGACACCAGGAGCAAGACCAGGGTGCTCAGCGTGGCCACGGCAAACGATAGCTACATCACGCTCGTCAACGACGAGGCTGCCGCCATAGCGAGCGCCGGCGGCACTCTTTGGGTACCCACCGCGAACGACCCGGCCATAGGCGGCAGCTACGAATCGGTAGGAACCAGGCAGAGTAGTACGGTGGTGACCACCTCCGACGGCGCTCCCCTCGTCATCATGACCGACACCCCCACCGGAGAATTAGGCACGCTCTATAAAAGCGTGGCAGTCGGAGCCCTGGTCGGCGAAGGAGCCATACCGCCTTCGGCCACCATCCCAGGCGACCTAACCGGACCGGATCAGTTTCTTCAATTCAACGGCCTACAGGGCATTCAGCCCGCGGAGCCTAATGCATACTCTTTCTTTGACAAGGGAACGGTCCATGCCTGGGTCTACGTCAATACGCCTACGAACTACGGCGGCATCGTGCATGCGGGCATAGAGACGGATTTCTCCGACGAGCTCTGGACCCTGCAGTTCATCGGGAGCAACAACACGCCCGGCTTCGCCCTCGTCGCCCAAGATCGGAAGAGCACACGTCTGAACTCCAGTCACCGAATACGAT
>CALKWG010000178.1 GCA_938004315.1 uncultured Spirochaetaceae bacterium | reverse complement strand
GCCGCAACCTGGCCCGGTCCGTGCACTACCGCGCGGGCGAGCGCATGGACCGGGTGTTCATGGAGTTCCCGCTCAAGCTTGGCCGGTAAGGGCCTTCACGTACTGCAGGCGGCCGTAGAGCTCGGGCTTCTCGGCGTTGCGCCGGGCCAGCCGGCCGCGGATCTCCGCCAAGGATTTTATACCCCGCCTATCGAGCCAGGCGCCCATCTCGTCGCGGATCGCGCCGTAGGCGGCGTAGCCGCGCGCGTAAGCCGCCGAGCAGACCTGCACGGCCTGGGCGCCCGCCGCGACCAGCTTCAAGGCCGCCTGGCCGTCGTAGACGCCGCCCGATGCCGCCAACTCGAGGCCTACGCGGCCCTCCAGGAGGGAGATCCAGCGCAGGCTCTCGTGATAGGCCTCGGGGCTGGTCTTCATGGGGCCGGCCGAGAGGCTCATGGCGTCCAGGTCCACGTCCATGCGGTAGAAGCGGTTGAAGAGCACCGCGGCCCTGGCGCCGGCCTTGGCTAGGCGGCTCAAGAGGTTGGCCGGCGCCGCGTACGAGGCGCCGAGCTTGACGGCGACGGGCAGGCGCACGGCCTTGGCTACCGCCTCGGTCAGGGCCACGGCGCGGCCCTCTATCGCCTCGGACTTCTCGTCGGGGTCCGTCGGCAGGTAGGCTATATTGAGCTCCAGGGCGTCGGCGCCAGCGGCCTCGACGCGCTTGGCGAAGTCCAGCCACAGGCCCCGCCCCACGCAATTCACGCTGGCGATGACCGGGCCTTTGCCCAGCTTCTTGGCGGCGCCTACGAGCCGCAGGTACTCGTCGGCGCCCTCGTTCATGCCCATGCCCTCCAAGAAGGCCTCGGCCTCCGGGTGGGACAGGGCCTGGCCCTCGACGGCCTTGAGCTCGGCGCGCAGCTGCTCCTCGAAGAGGCTCTTTAAGACGACGGCGCCGGCGCCGGCGTCGAAGGCGCGGGATACGCCCTCCGGGGTGGAACAAAGGCCGCTCGAGGCGGCGATGACGGGGTTGGCGAGCGTGAGCCCGAGATAGGCGGTCGTTAGGTCGGCCATGGCGTCTCCTTCAAGATGGTGCCCATAGTATATGCCCGTTCCGCTATCTAGGCAAACGTATGCGCCGAGCCCGTAGGCCGGCGAGCTCCGAAGCGGCGAATAAATGCCTGTAGCGCCGATGACAAAAATAGTCTAAAATGTCCTCCTGTATAAAGAAATAAAGGAGCGACTATGACCGCCACGCGCCCTAAGCGTTTCATCCCCCTCTGGATCATGCTCGTCGTGCCCATCGTGGTTACCTATATCGCCGGCATAAGCGGCATCCTGATAGCCAGCCTAGGCTCCGCCAGGCGGGTGGCCAGCCAATTCGCCATATCGCTCACCTGGAAGACCTCCGGCGAGATAGACGCCAGGCTCAAGGCCTATATGAGCACGGCCCATACCGT
>CALKWG010000177.1 GCA_938004315.1 uncultured Spirochaetaceae bacterium | reverse complement strand
GGCGAGGCGGCCAGGGCTAGGGCGCTCGCCAGGCCCGCCGCCAGGTAGAGATAGGCGAAGCCGGGGGGCAGCGCCCCGCCCGGCCGCTGAAGGCCGCCGAAGACGGCCGGCAGCGATAGGAGCGCCCCGCCTACGAGCGGCAGCGCGACCTGCATGCCAACCTGCATGGCGTGCAGGCGCAGGAAGAAGGCGTCGCGTTCGGCGTCGGCTATCCCGTCTAGCACCGAACAATGCCTGGCCGACCAGTAGAAACCCTCGCCCATGCCGCGTAGGGTAAAGTAGACCGCGAGGACGGGCACGCTGCCCAGGCTCGGGAAGAGGCAGAAGGTCCAGGCCGCGGTTAAAAGCTGGGCGATCAGGTCGAGCCGAAAGCCTATCGTGGCCCGGCCCGTTCGCAATAGGGCCATGCCGAGGGCGAAACATAGATAGAGCGAGGTATAGAAGACGGCGTATAGCTTCAAGACCGGCGCCAGCGCGCCGAAGAGGCGTAGCATAAAGGCCATCTCGAAGGCGCTTAATAATGAGGCGTGAAGGCTGTGCGTAAGCGCGTAATACCGAATGGCCCGCTGCGTTTTTATCATGGACGACCCGCCTGGCCAAGGGTATAGCCGCGGGCTCGAGCTTGGTCAAGCGCCCCCGCGTATGCTAGGCTCGGGTTTATGAAACCCGCCATGCTCGCCTTAGACCTTGACGACACCCTCCTGGCTCCTGACCTTTCCATCCCGCCTGAGAATGCCGCGGCCGTGAAGCGCCTCCTCGACGCAGGCGTTCCGGTACTCTTGGCCTCGGGCCGCACGATAGACTCGATGCGCGGCTACGCCGAAGAGCTCGGCATGCGAGGACGCGGCCTGCCTATGATCTGCGTGAACGGCGCCGAGGTCCGCGACGTGGATACCGAAGAGGTCCTACGGCGCATCGCCCTCACGCCCCATGCCTGCCGCCTTGCTTTGAGCGCCCTGCAGGCGGTGGGCCTGCCGGCGCAGGCTTACGAAGACGGCATCATCGTGGTAAGCGAGCGCAACGAATGGACCGACGAAGACAGCCGCCTGACCGGGCTCGGCGTCCGCGTGGCCGCCGGACTCGACGAGCTGTCCGCCTCCCCGCGCTCCAAGCTGATCGCCGCCGCCGAGCCGTCGCGCATCGCGGCGGTCTTAGACGAGGTGCGTTCTCGCCTGGCGGGTGTGGCGAACGTCCTTATCTCCAAGCCATGCTTCATGGAGATACTGCCGCCGGGCGCCGACAAGGGCGAAGCCCTGGCCTGGGTCGCCGCGCGCTACGGCATAGCCAGGGATGCGGTGATGGCCGTGGGGGATTCTGGCAACGACCTCGGCATGCTGAGCTGGGCGGGCTTTTCTTGCTCGCCGGCGGACGCGCGGCCCGACGTGCGCAAGATCGCTCGCTACGTCGCCGAGCGCGGCCATGCCGAGGGCGCGGTCGCCGAGCTTATCGATCGCTTCTTCCCGGCTTAGCGAGGCCCCCCGGAGCTCGGCCGCCGGGACTTCTGAGTTGGCGGCCGCGTCGGCGCTCAGGCGCGAGGTCTAGGCCTCGCTGACGCCGATGCGCTTCTTGGCG
>CALKWG010000176.1 GCA_938004315.1 uncultured Spirochaetaceae bacterium | reverse complement strand
AAGGGCGAGTCCTTAAGGAGGTTGTGCGTCGCGAAGACGATCATCTTGCGGATGGCCTCGGACACCTGGTAGCCGCCCTCGCGCCGCAGGAAATACTTGGCCAACAGGGCCGGCTCTACGTCGGCCACGACGCTGTCGGGATAGTAGCCCTTGCCGGCGGATTCGATGGAGAGGCGGTCTATATCGGTGGCGAAGATCTTCACCTCGCAGCCCTGCCCCGACAGCTCCAGGTATTCGTTGATGAGCATGGCCAGGGAATAGACTTCCTCGCCGGTGGAGCAGCCGGCCGACCAGATGCGCAGGCTCTTGCGGCCGGCCAGGGCCGGCATGACCTTCGTGCGCACGGCGTCGAAGGCTTCGCTATCGCGGAAGAAACGCGTCACGCCGATCAGGAGCTCTCGAAGGAGGATCTCCTTCTCCTTGTCGGACTCGCGGAGGTAGACGAGATAATCCTCCAGGGTCTCGTTGCGGTTGATGCTCACGCGCCGCTCGAGCCGGCGCACGAGCGTCGTCTCCTTGTAGTAGGAGAAGTCGATGCCCGAGTAATCCCGGAGGAGGAGCACGATGCGCGTCAGCGTATCCATGTTCTCGAGCACCGCGCCGTCCAGGGTCTTGTTCTGGCGCATGAAAGGATGCTTGACGAAGCCGATCAAGGCCTCGGGCATCTTTTCCGGCGGCAATATGTAGTCGACCAGGCCCGTGGCGATGGCGCTCTTAGGCATCCCGTCGAACTTGGCGCTCTGCTCATCCTGGGCCATGACCATGCCGCCCGCCTCCTTGATGGCGCGGGTGCCCAGCATGCCGTCGGAGCCGGTGCCGGACAGCACCACGCCGATGGCGTGCTTAGCCTTGTCCAAGGCCAAGGAGCGGAAGAAGATATCGATGGGCAGGTTGAGGCGCTTCCGGGCCTCCTGATCCTCGAGGTAAAGCTTATTATGGAAGATGGAGATGTTCTTCCGCGGCGGGAGGAGGAAGATGGTATCGGGCTCCAAAGCCATGCCGTTCTCGGCCACGCGGATGGTTATCTTGGTTTCGCGGGCCAACAGCTCGTCCATGAGGCTCTTATAGTCGGGCGATAGATGCTGGATTACGACGAAGGCCAGGCCGGAGCGCAGGGGCATGGCCTTGAAGAAGTCGCGCAGGGCCTCGAGCCCGCCGGCCGAGGCGCCTACGCCCACGACTACCAGCTCATGTTGGCCTTCATGTTTCTTTACGGGCATAGAGGGGACTCCTGACTATAATGGAGTTTATGGACTCAAATCCGCACGGTCAAGTTAAATAAGCTCGGCGATAATGTTTTATTCGCGGTCGAGCTCGACTAGTTCGTATATCCGAAGGAGAAAGACATTTTTAACGAAGTCGGCGCCCTAGCGCCGCCCCGGCGATGTATCGTAGAATACGGCCATGTTCGGATTCCTCATCAAGAAGAGCTTCTATAACCTTTGGGATAATCTCCTCAAGCTCGGCCTCTTAAACCTCGGCTTCACGCTCTCGGTGGCGGCCATACTCCTCATCCCCCCCGCGGCCGGCTACGCCGCCCCGGCCACCGTCGCCGCGCTCGCCGCGGCGGGGCTCTGGGCCTGCGTCTTCCTGGCCGCCGCGACGCGCCTCGTCGGGCCGGTCTCGGACCACGCTAGCCTCGTCATCGGCGCGGCGCCGGCGGCGCTCCGGGCCTCGTACAAGCGGGGCCTGTCCCTAGCCGTCATAACCGCGCTATGGCTGGCCGTGGCGACCCTGGCCTTGCCCTTTTACGCCGGCATGGGCTCGCTGATCGGCACTTTCGCCGGCGCGGCGGTCTTCTGGGTCCTGGTCTTGGCGGCCTTGGCCCTGCAGTTCTACGCCTCCGCCTCGACGCGGCTCCAGGGGAACCCCATCAAGATAGCTAAGAAATGTTTCTTGATATTCTTCGATAACCCACTCTTTTCTATCGGGACGGCTCTCTACGGCCTACTCTTGGCGGCGCTGTCGCTGTTCCTGGTCTTCCTCTTCCCGGGCCCCGTAGGCATGGCCCTCTATCTAGACGAGGCCCTGCGCCTACGGCTCCTTAAGTACGACTACCTGGAGGCGCATCCGGAGGCCGACCGGCGCAGGATCCCCTGGGACGAGATCCTGGCCGAGGAGCGCGAGCTGGTCGGGAATCGGAGCCTTAAGAGCCTCATCTTCCCCTGGAAGGAATAGGGGCGGCCGCTTAGTCGGAGGACAGACGCGCGATCTCGTCGCGCAGGCGCTTGGCCAGGCCCTCGTTGGCCGCCACCAGCTCCAGCTCGGCGCGTACGTCCGCGTCTATGTCGTCTACGCCGGCCGAGATGGCCCGCGCCGCGTCGCGCACCGAGGCGCTGGCCCGCTCCAGGCGCCCCATGGCCGAGCCCACCTCGCCGCCGGCCTGGGACATCTCGCCCCCGGCCGCCTCCACCCGGGCGGCGGCGGACTGCATGGCGCCCAGGGCCCTGAGCACCAGCTCGCTGCCGGCGCGCTGCTCCCGCACGGCGCCGTGGGCCTCGGCCTCAAGCCTGGCCACCAGCTTGATGCGCCCCTGCACCTCGTCGAAGGAGCGCCCGGCGGTGTCGGATGAGCCGCGCGCCGCCTCTATGGCCGCGCGTATCTCGGCGATCTTACCCGAGATGGCCTTGGATTGGCCGCGGGCGCCGTCGGCTAGCGAGCGTATCTCCTCGGCCACCACGGCGAAGCCGGCGCCGGCCTCGCCCGCGTGGGCGGCCTCTATGGCCGCGTTCATAGCCAGGAGGTTGGTCTTGGCCGCGATATCGCTGATCACCTTGTTCGCGACGAGGAGGTCGGCGCTCCGTCCGGCCACGATGTCGACGCTCGACAGCACGGCCTCTAAGCGCTCCTTGCCGGCCGCGCTGGCTCCCTCCAGCCCCTGCACCTCGGCCACCACCGCGTCGGTGTTCTCCGCCAGGGCCTGGATGTTCCCCACCATCTCCTCGACGCTCGCGGAGGCGTCGGCGATGCTGGCGTTCTGCTGGGCGATGACTTCCTCGAGCTCGCGGATCTTCTCTAGGATGCCGCCGGTCCTGGACTTAGCCTGCTCTACGCAGCTGGCCTGCTCCTGCACCTCCTGTACGGCCCGCCCGACCTGCTCCCTGATCGCGCCGACGCTGCCGCTGGTGCCGGCCGCATGGGCCGAGAGCGACTCGCCGCTCTCCCTCAGCCGGGTCGATATCCCGCCGAGCGATTCGATGAGCGCCATGAGCTTCACCGACAGGAGGTTGAAGCCCTTGGACAGCTCGCCTACCTCGTCCTTGCTGGTCACCGGGACCTTGACGCCGAGCTTCCCCTCCTCCATCGTCATGAACGCGTCGCGGAGGCGGCCTAAGGGCTTGGTTATGCCGCCGGCTATCAGGTAGACGGCGCCGAGGGCCAAGGCTAGGCCCACGGTAACCACGAGCGCCGAGACCGCGGCCAGGGTCCTGGTCTCCGCGTAGATAGCCGCCTCGGGCAGGGTCTCTATGAAGGCCCAATAGCCGCCGGAAGGCAGGCTGACGGGCCGCACCATGTGGTAGGCGGGCTTGCCGTCCAAGGCCGACGGGGCTCGGTACCAGGTCCCCCGCCCCTCGCTCAGCGCCGAGGCGAGCCCGGCCTGGTTCATGTCGTCCTCGTAGTCGGCGGCCGCGCGGCCTACGCGCTCCCAATCGCCGCCGTGCCCCAGGTAGACGCCCTCGGAGGAGACGAGCGCGGCGTAGGAGCCGCCCTCGCGGCGCTCGCTGATGAGCCCCGAGAGGAACTCCAGGCTCAAATCGACGCCGGCCACGCCCAGGTCGCGGCCGCCGGCGCTTATCGGCAGGGCGTAGGTCGTCATGAGCACCGTGCGGCCCGATTCCTGCTCCTCCTCATAGGGTTCGATGAAGACCGGGCGCCCGGCGGCTAAGGGTAGGCGATAGAACTCGCCGTAATAGGCCTCGACGTCATCGTCGCCGGCCATGCCGGCCTGCGTCTCTATGCCATGCAGCGAACGGTACGCCCAGGGCAGGAAGGCGCCCGTCGGGGCGTACTCGTCCTCGTCGGCGTAGCGCGCGTCTAAGCCGTCCCAGGCGTTCGGGCTAAAGCTTATCCAGGCGCCGAAGAGGTCGTCGTTGCGCTCGATGATGCCGCGGCAGAACAGCGGCAGCGCCGCCCGGTCGCGCGCCCCCGCCTCGTGGAGGGCGCCGGCCGCGTCGGCCAGGTCGTGGGCCGCCTGGGCCACGGCCTTAAGCCGCGCCTCTATGGCTGCGGCCCGCGCGTTAGCCCGCTCCATACCTATCTCTATGAGCGCCTCCCGGAGGGCGCCGCCCGAGCGGGTCAGGACGACGCCTAAGAGGGAGCCCAAGACGAGCACCATCACCGCGGCGAAGCCGGCGAACATTTTACTTCTGAGCTTCATGATGTAGGCAGTATAAGGGAAGAGCCCTCGCGGCGCACGCCCTTTTCGAGTTTTTTCTTTTTAGGGCCGCCGGCTACAAACCGAGCTCTACCGGCTTCGGAGGCTCCGTCGCGTAGTCGTAGAAGCCGCGGCCGGCCTTCCTACCCAGGTAGCCCAGCGCGACCATACGCTTAAGGAGCGGCGGCGGGGCGTAGCGCGGCTCCTGGTACTCGCCGTGCATCACCTGGGCTATCCTCATCATCGTATCATTGCCTATGAAGTCACAGAGCGCCAGCGGCCCCATGGGGTGGCCGGCGCCCAGGCGCATGGCCGCGTCGATATCGGCGGTCGAGGCCACGCCGCGCTCGAGGGCGCGGACGGCGTCTAGGAGGAAGGGGATGAGGAGCAGGTTGACGATGAAGCCCGAGTCGTCCTTGCAGGCCACGGGCTCCTTCCCCAGGGAGCGGGCGAAGGCGAAGGCCGCCTCGTAGGCTTCGGGCTCGGTGGCCACGGTCCGCACCACCTCGACCAGCTTCATAACCGGGACGGGATTGAAGAAATGTAGGCCGACGAAGCGCCCCGGACGGCCCGTCGCGGCCGCCATGTCGGCTATGGGTAGGGACGAGGTGTTCGAGGCGAAGATCGCCTCGGGCTTGCAGAGGGCGTCGAGGGCCCTCCAGAGCTCGTTCTTTACGGCGGGATCCTCCACCACCGCCTCGATGACCAGGTCGCAGCCGGCCAGGTCCTCGAGCCTGACGGTCCTACGGAGCCGCGCCAAGGCCGCATCGCGCTCGGAGGCCTCCAGCTTACCCTTGCTTACGGCCTTCTCAAGTTGGGCGGCGACGGCGTCCGCGCCCTTCTTAAGGAGCGCCTCGTCCGCCTCGCGCACTATCGTATCGTAGCCCGATACTACGCAGGCCTGGGCTATGCCCCCGCCCATCTGGCCGCAGCCCACTACGCCTACCGTCTTGATAGCGTTCATGCCTACCTCCGTTCATTTCGAGCATAGGGCATGAGGCGGAATTGTCAAGAAAAAGCTTAATCCAATACAAGATTCATCGACCAGAGTCGACGACTTCGGTCATCACGCTCGGCAGGCGAGACAGCCGCGACGGTCCCCGTCTTCTACGACCGCGACTACGCCTCGGCGCCTAAGGCGCCGGCGACCGGGAAGCGCACGGTAAAGACGGCGCCGCCCGCCGACGCGGCGGAGAAGCTTCCCCCGGCCTGCTCGGCTAGGAGGGCGACGAGGCGCAGCCCCGTCCCGCAGGAGCTTCCCGGCATAAAGCCGGGCGGCAGGCCGATCCCGTCGTCACGCACCGTCAGCGTCGCCTCGCCGTCCGCGACGCGGAGCGAAACCGCGACCGTCCCGCCGCGCCCGCCGGGGAAGGCGTGCTTCAGGCAGTCGCTGGCGAGCTCGTTCACGATGAGGCCCAGCGGCACCGCGCGCCGCGCGTCCACGCGTAGCGGCTCCAGGTCGAGGCGTAGCTTCACCCCGCGCTCCCCGGCCGCTTGGCCTTGGAACAGAGCCCCGGCCACCGAGCCTAGGTAGCGGTCCAGCTCCGACGACTCGCTATCGCCCGCCTCGAAGAGCTGGTCGTAGAGCATGGCCATGGCCGAAACCCGGTCATGAAGGGCGTCCAGGGTCCCGGTCAGCTCCGCCCCCTCGGCCCTCGAAGCCTCGAGGCCGACGAGGCTGGCGACCACCGAAAGGCTGTTCTTGACGCGGTGCTGCAGCTCCCGCAGGAGCACGGCCTTGGCCTCGGCGGACTCTTCCAGGGCGGCCTCGGTTATGCGCTGTTGCATGAGGATCAGGCCGAGGCTCCAGCCTATGAGGCCCACGTGCGAGACGATGAAGGTAGCGAGGTTCATGGCGCCGGCCGAGAAAATCGAATCGGGCGGGCGGACGATGGTGAAGCCCGCGCGGAAGAGGTAGAAGGCCGACAGACCGATGAATACGCTCGACAGGAATACGTGGAAGCCGCCGCCTGACTTAGGTCGGCGCGCCAAGGCTAAGACGGCGCCTTCTATATAGAACGAAGCGATGGCCGCCGAAAAAAGGACTATCCTCGCCTGCGTCGATCGGAAGCCGTAGGTGAACGCGGCCGCTAAGGCGCCGTAGATGGCCAGGGCTAGGGCATAGCGGAGCCAAGCGCCCCGCGCCCCCGTCAGGCGACGGATGCCGGCCAGGATCAGGAGCTGACCGAGCACGAGGAGCATGTTCGGAACGATGATGCCGAGCCACGGGCCGACGGAGCCCTGAAGCATAAGGCCGAACATCCCCAGGACATGGACGGCCGTCCCGGCCGCCCAGTAGAGCGGAGGGGACGCGCGCCGGCCGCCTACGCCCGCGACGAAGAAGAGGAGGCTACATTCCACGCCGCTGATCAGCATCAGCGCGGCGAGCGATCGCGGATCCATAGGCTCCTTTCGGGCCGCCTACGATCGGCGATGCCCGATATCATTATCGGAATCCCCGCGCCTCATGACAAGCGCCTTCACCGATAGCCTCATCCGCTCCTTGACAAACCTTTTGATCAGTATGATACTTCTATTGTACTATTCTATTAGTACAAGGAGACAGATCGGAAGAGCGTCGTGTAGGGAAAGAGTGTAGATCTCGGTGG
>CALKWG010000175.1 GCA_938004315.1 uncultured Spirochaetaceae bacterium | reverse complement strand
ATCTTGTCCGAGCTATTCTTGCCGGCCAGGCCCATGACGCCGAGGGCGATGAGGCTGCCGCTCAGTATCCAGCCCAGCACGGGAACGTGCAGGAGCGAATTGAAGAGGAGCAGGCCGACGCCGGCTCCGGTGGAAAGTACGCCCCGCATGCCGTTTTTACGGACCTCGGCGGCGTCTACGGGATAATAATCGCCCATGGTTTCCTCCATGACTCTGATGTCTCGGCCGGGCCCCCCGATCGCGAGGCGGCCAGCCGCGCCCGAACGGCGCTTACCGCAACTATATCGAAAAAAAGCCCGATCGTCCACAAAGAAGGCCCCGGGAGCGTCGAGAGGCCGCGGCGTCGCGGCGAGGCGGCGGCTAACCGTGCCTGAAGCAACGCTGGCCGGTGAACTTCATGGCCGCGCCGTATTCGTTACAGGCTTCGATGGCGTCTTTGTCGCGCATGGCGCCGCCCGGCTGGAGCACGGCCGACGCGCCCTCGGCCAGGCCGACTTCGATGCCGTCGCGGAAGGGGAAGAACGCGTCGGAGATCATGACCGAGCCAGGAAGCCCCGCCTTGCCTGCTCGGACCTCCTCCGCTATGGCCGCCTTGGCCGAGGGGTCGCCGCATTCGTTCCAGGCGACGCCGAGCCGCTCACAGCACAAGCGATCCTCGAGCTTTCGGTAGGCCTTGTCGCGCGCCAGGATGGCCACGCCTACCCTATCCTGCTCGCCCGACCCTATGCCTAAGGTCTTCCCGTCCTTGACGAAGATGATCGAGTTGGACATGGTGCCGCACTCGACCGCCCAGCCGAAGAGCATGTCCTTGATTTCCCGTTCGTTCGGTTCGCGGCTCACGGCGTAGCTCACGCCCTTAGACTCGGCCACGGCCGGCAGGAGCTCGGCGGCGCCCCGGACGCGGCTGGCGAAGGAGGCCTGGACGACGCAGGCGCCGTCTAAGAGGGTCTTTATATCGAGAACCCGGGCGGGCGCGTAGCGGGCGAGCTCGGCGATGCCGGGGCTGCGCATCACGCGCAGGTTCTTCTTAGCCGCCAGGATATCGAAGGCACCCGGGCCGTACTCGGGCGCGGCGACCACCTCGCAATACGACTCGGCGACGGCCCGCGCCGCCTCGGCGTCGAGCTCGCGGTTGAAGACCACGGCGCCGCCGAAGGCGGCCACCCGGTCGGCCATATAGGCCTCGCGGTAGGCTTCGTAGGGAGACCGGCCGAGCGCGACGCCGGAGGGGTTGTTATGCTTCATGATGGCGCAGGCAGGCTCGTCCATCAGGTAGCGCAGTATGGCCAGGGCGCTGTCCACGTCGGTCAGGTTGGTCTTGCCCGGGTGCTTGCCGAATTGTAGGAGCTCGGCCGCGCTCACCAGGCGCCCGTCGGGCGCCGCGAGCTCCGCCCCCGCAATGGAGAGATTGCCGCCGACCGGCCGGTATAAGGCGGCGCTCTGGTCGGGATTCTCGCCGTAGCGCAGGCCGCGGGTCTCGCCGTCCACGGTCCATTCTACCTTAGAAAAGAAAAGGGACGTCGCCTTGCCGGCGCCGTCCCTGAACGTGATCTCCATCGAGGGCGGGAAGCCGTCCTCTGCGAAGTCGCGATACATGGCGGAGAGCTTCTTCGGTTCCATGGACGGCAGGATAGCCTTATGAATACGAGCTCTTCAAGAGCGTATCGGCCGACGAGGCGATGTAGGCGGCCACCGCGGCGTCGTACTCAGATTGCCGGCGGAAAACCTCGGCGGCCAGCCGCGCCCGGGCGTCCAGGCGCAGGGCGCCCCCGCCGCGCCTAAGCTCGGCCAAGAAACCCCCATATAGCTCGGGCGAAGGTAGCGGCGCCACGCGTATGAAGTTCTTGGCCGCCGCCCTGAGCATGGACGGCCCGCCGATGTCGATATGCTGGCGGGCCTCTTCGAAGCGCTTAGCCGACGCGGCGGCGGCCTTGAACGGATAGAGGTTCCCGACCACGAGGTCGAAGGCGACGGCGCCGTGGGCGGCCAGGTCGGCCTCGTGATCGGCGTCGTAGGGCTCGGCCAGGAGCCCCAGGTATATTTTCCAGTCCAGGCTCTTGACGAGGCCGCCCTTCATCTCCGGTTGGCCGGTGTAGTCGGAAAGGGCGACGAGACGCCCCTCGTTCCCGCCTGAGAGCCGATCGCGGAGGAAGGCGTAGCTGCCGCCGGTGGCGTAGAAGCGAATCCCCGGGCAGCTTTCAAGGAGGCCGTCGACGAGCTCGCCTAAGCCCGCCTTGTCGTAGACGGACACGATGGCGTTGCGGATGGGGACCGCGTCGTCGATCTTGGTAACGTTATTAAAGCCCATACCTTAGTCCTTAGCGCCGGCGGCGGGGCCGTCGAGCGCGCGGTCGTACTCCACGCAGGCGTAGGCGGAGTGGTTATGGATGCTCTCGAAATTCTCGGCCTGCACCTTGAAGCGGGGGAAGGCGCCCTTCTCAAGGAGGCCGACGTAAACCTCGCGCACCAAGTCCTCGACGAAGCGCGGGTTGTCGTAGGCCTTCTCGGTGACGAATTTTTCGTCCTCGCGCTTTAAAAGGGCGTACACGTCGCAGGAGGCCGAACGCTCGACGACGGCGACTAGGTCCTCTATCCAGAAGAAGGGCCCCAACTGCACGGAGACGGTGACGACGCCGCGCTGGTTGTGGGCGCCGTAGTCGCTGATGGCCTTGGAGCAGGGGCAGACGGTCTGTACGGGCACCTCGACGCTCACCCAGAACTCGCGCTCCCCCTCGCTCACGCGGCCTTCGTAGGAGCACTCGTAGCTCATCATGCCCTTCTGGCCCGAGACCGGCGCGGCCTTCTCGATGAAGTAAATGAAATGCAGGTCCGAGTAGGCCGTTTGCGCGTCCAGGGCGTAGCGCAGCTCGTCCAACATGGACAAGAAGCGCGGCATGGACAGGTCCTTGCGGTGCTCGTTGAAGACCTCGATGAAGCGGCTCATATGCGTGCCCTTGAAGTCGTGGGGCAGGTCCGCATAGAGGTTGACCGTCGCCGTCGTATGCTGCAGGGCGTTCGCCCGATCGAGCACGGTGATCGGGTAACGCAGGCCCTTGACCCCGACCTTCTTGATGGGTATGCGCCGCTCGTCGCGTTCGTTCTGTATGTCGACCATGTTCCTATCCGTACGGCCGTTTAGCGGCCGGCCGCCGCCCGTTCGGCCGACTCGACCGTGTTATAGAGGAGCATCGTGATGGTCATGGGACCGACGCCGCCGGGCACCGGGGTAATGGAGCCGGCCTTCTCGGCGACGCCCTTAAAGTCGACGTCGCCGCAAAGCCGCCAGCCCTTGGCCTTGCTCGGGTCGTCCACGCGATTGACGCCCACGTCGATGACGCAGACGCCGGGCTTGACCATGTCGGCCTTGATAAGCTCGGGGACGCCGGCGCAGGCTATGAGTATGTCGGCTTGGCGGGTATGGTAGGCCATATCCTTCGTGCCGGTATGCACGACCGTGACCGTGGCGTTGTACTCCTTCCTAATAAGGAGGTTGGCCAAGGGCTTACCGACGATGTTGGATCGCCCGACGACCACCGCGTGCGCGCCTTTTACGCTCACGCCGGCCCGCTCGATGAGCTTCAAGACGCCGTGGGGCGTGCAGGGCAGGAAGCAGGGATCGCCTAGGAGCATCTTCCCTACGTTTATGGGGGTGAAGCCGTCGACGTCCTTGTCCGGGCGTATGGTCTCGATGACCCGCTTCTCGCTGATATGCTTAGGCAGGGGCAGCTGTACGAGTATGCCGTGCACGGCCGGATCGTCGTTGAAGGCGCGGACTAAGGCGATGAGTTCGTCCTCGGACGCGTCGGCCGGCAGGCGCCGCTCGAAGCTCTTCATGCCCGCCTCTTCGCAGGCCTTCTCCTTAGCGCTCACGTAGGATACGCTGGCGGGGTCTTCGCCGACGAGTATGACCGCCAGGCCCGGCACGACGCCGCGCTCCTTCAAGGCCGCTACCCGGCCGGCGAGCTCCGCGCGTATGTCCTCGGCCAAGGCCTTCCCGTCTATGATCGTCGCGGCCATATCGTCCCCTTTCGCGGTCGGCGCCGGAGTCGAGCCGGCGGCGGCCGAACTAATCCTTAGCTGATAGTAAAACAAAGCCTCCGGACGAGGCAAGCGACGATGCCTGCTTGCCAAAACCGCCGCTCGGCCATATAGTCTAGTAAACCGGTTTATTCAATGAGGAGACGACGATGAGCCAATGGACGAAGCCTGAACTGAGAGCGCAGTCGATATATCAGATCTTTCCCCGCAATTTTACGGAAGCGGGCACGCTCGACGCCGCGGCCGAAGAGCTAAGGCGCGTCAAGGCCATGGGCTTCGACATCGTCTACCTCACCCCCATACACCCCATCGGCCGGGTAGCTCGCAAGGGTAGCGTCGGCAGCCCCTACGCCATCCGAGACTACCGCGCCGTCGACCCAGCGCTCGGCGGCGAGGAGGCCCTCATCCGTTTCGCAGACGCGGCCCACGGCCTAGGCCTTAAGCTTATCATCGACGTGGTCTACAACCATACCTCCCCCGATTCGGTGCTGGCGAACGAACGGCCCGATTGGTTTATAAAGGGGCCGGACGGCAGGCCCGGCAGGAAGGTCGACGACTGGTCCGACGTGGTCGACCTCGATTTCAAGGCGCCCGGCCTCCGCGACTACCTCATCGAGACGCTCGAAAAATGGCTGCGCCTGGGCGTCGACGGCTTTCGCTGCGACGTGGCCAGCCTCGTGCCGGTCGATTTTTGGGTCGAGGCGCGGCGCCGCGCGGAGGCGATCAAGCCGACGATCTGGCTGGCCGAAAGCGTGCACAAGGAATTCGTGAGCCATATGCGCTCCCTGGGCCATTACGCCGCCTGCGACGCCGAGCTCTACGCGGCCTTCGACCTGCTCTACGATTACGACGGCCGCGAGTACTTCGACCGCTATATCCGGGGCCAAGCGCGCATCGGCGAATACCTGCATTTTCTCACGCTGCAAGCGTCGATGCTGCCGGGCGAGGCGATCAAGGCCCGCTGCCTTGAGAACCATGATCAGGAGCGAGCCGCGGCGCTCATCCCGCACGCCGATCGCCTGCGCTGCTGGACCGCCTTCGAGATGCTCCTACCGGGAAGCTTCTTCGCCTATATGGGCCAGGAATGGGCGCTTACCAAACGCTCGAGCCTCTTTGAGAAGGACGTGATCGACCGTTCGCTGGCGGACCGCGGCTTCGAAGCCTTCTTCGCCGCCGCCCAGCCCACGCTCAAGGCGCTCAGGGGCCGGACCCGCTCGTTTAAAGCTGAAGAGATCGGCGTCGGGCTCGTTCGCGTCGACATCGAGGCCGAGGGCGGGAAGCGCTACCTGGGGCTCTTCAACCTAGACGGGCGGCGCGGCCGGCTCGACGCGCGCGAGCTCAAGCTAGCGGGCTTGGGCGGCGTTGAGCTGCTCTCGGCTAAGCCCGTGGCGATAGGCGAAGCACTCGAGCTCACGGGCGACCCTCTCGTTATCGAGCTCGCGTAGCGGCCATTACGAAAGGAGCCCGTCGAGATAGCGCTTAAGCCCGGCCAGCCCCCGCGCGAACTCGTCGG
>CALKWG010000174.1 GCA_938004315.1 uncultured Spirochaetaceae bacterium | reverse complement strand
ACGAGCACCGTGTTGATGATGGTGATGGCCACCCAGTAGGCCAGGTCCGAGAGCGTGAACACGAGGAAGCCGCGGTTCTTGAACGCCCCCTTGAGCGAGGCCCAGATCGAGCCCTTGGAGACGTTAGGCTCGGCGTAGCGCCTTTCGTCCACGAAGAGGATGGGTAGGAGCATGAAGGCGAAGGCGACCGCGGCGAAGATCCAGATGACCGCTTGGAAGGCGGCCGCGCTTTCGAGGCCCGCCCGCTCGAACATGCCCTGGAAGAGCTCGACTTGGGAGCCGACCATGGTACCTAGGGCCCAGGTAATCGATATCATGGTCGACAGCTGCAGGCGCTCGTCCGGCGAATGGCCGATCTCGGAGAGGAGGGCGAAGAAGGGCGTGACGTACATGGTCATGAACCAGTAGAAGAGGAAGACCGCGACGAAGAGCCAGGCCGTATTGGCCGCGCTGACGCCGGCCGTCGGGGGCATGAAGACCAGGCCCGAGAGCGCCGCGAAGGGCAGGACGGCTATGGCCATGAAGGAGCGGCGCTTGCCGAGCTTCATGGTCGAGCGGTCGGACAGCCCGGCGATCAGGGGGTCCGTTATCGCGTCGAAGAGCCGCCCCGCCGCGAAGACTAGGCCGATGATGGTCAGCCCGAAGAGCACCGTGCCGCCCGAACGGATGATGGGCACCACGTTCTCCTGGACGACGAAGGGGCCGAAGCCGACGCCGGGAGGCGGGAGATAGAAATAGACCAGCTTCGAGCCGACGGCGAAGCTGGCCAGCGACCAGCCGAACTGGCCGAGCGCGTACATCCACTTTTTCCACGTCGGTAAGGTCAAGGCGCTGCCTGCCATAGCCATTCCTTTCAGTATGAAAAAAACTAGATCGATTCTATGCGAGCTCCGACGATAGCGCAATACGCTTCACGCGTAGTATCATCGGGCTATGCGCAAGGCCGAGCTAACCGAGGTCCTCGATTACATCCTAAACCGCGCCTCCGAAGCGGAGTTCGAAGTGATCCGCAAAGCCTGCGAGCGCCGTCAGAACGACCTCGGGCGCTTCGCCCGGGTCGGCGGCATGGGCCCGAACGGCCTAGCCGCGCGCATGGCCGACACCATGAACGATAGCCTAGCCAAGACCATGGACGGCATGAGGCGGAGCGTGCGCGCCTACGTCGCCGAGATCATACGGCGCGAGGCTCCCGAGATAAGCGACGAGGAGCTCGCGGCCCTGGTCGAGATGAGCATTCCCTCGGGGGACGCGAACGGCTCGGCGGGAGCCGGCCCCTCGGGCGGCGCGGCCCTGGTCGACCACGACGCTCGCGCGCTCGGAGCGCGCGAGCTGCCGCCCGAAGCCCTGGCGGTCATGGCCGAGGAATACCTCCGCTGCTCCCTCGGCGCCATGACCGGCCCCGAGCGGCAGGCCCTGTGGGACGAGATGGGCGATTGGCAGGCCGCCTATTGGCGCGCCTTCCCGCCGGCCATGAAGGCGCTGATCCAGGCGCGTTTAGACGGTAAGCTGGACGATGAGCGCTTTTGGGCCGCCGCCTTAGGCGCGCTCGGCCTCTAGCCGCTCCGTCCGCTCCGCGGCTCCCCGGCGCCCGCGCTGGCGATACGGTTCCCGCCATGATATACTCGAGTCCCCCGCGTCCCCGGCGGCGCCGCCTCGGGAACGCGGATCCTAAGCCCCGCGAGCGGCTACCCGGAAAGGCAAAGACGATGGAAACCATACTCATAGAAGGCCGCGACGCCACGATCAAAGACGTCGCGTTGGTCGCCCGCTACGGCGCGGCCGTCGCCCTGAGCGAAGAAGCCCTCGAGCGCGTCGGCGCCTCCCGCGCCGTGGTCGAGCGCTGCGTCGACGAGGAGCTCATCCGCTACGGCATAACCACCGGCTTCGGCAAATTCTGCGACGTGGTCATCAGCGGCGACTCCAACGCCGCCTTGCAGAAGAACCTGATCATGAGCCACGCCGTGGGCGTCGGGGACCCGCTGCCCGACGAGGCCGTGCGGGCCATGATGTTCCTGCGCGCCAACGCCCTGGCCGTCGGCCATTCGGGCGTCCGGCCGGAGACGGTCGGGGCCCTGGTCGACATGCTCAACGAGGGCGTCGTCCCGATCGTGCCCGAGAAGGGCTCGCTCGGCGCCTCGGGTGACCTGGCGCCCCTGTCGCACGTGGCGCTGGCGCTCTGCGGCATGGGCGAGTGCCGCTACCGCGGGAAACGGCTCCCCGCCGCGGAGGCCCTGACGGCCGCCGGGCTTAAGCCGGTCGTCCTAAGCGCCAAGGAGGGCCTGGCCCTCATCAACGGCACCCAGTGCATGACGGCCATCGGCGCCTTGGCGGCCTTCGACGCCTGGAAGCTGGCGCGGACCGCCGACCTGGCCGCCGCCTTGAGCGCCCAGGCCCTGCGCGGCATCGTGGACGCCTACGACGAGCGCGTCCACGCCGTCCGCGGCCAGTTCGGCCAGTCCGAATCCGCCGCCTTCCTCCGCGCGCTGCTCGAAGGCTCGGCCTTGACGACGCGCCAGGGCGAGCTGCGCGTACAGGACGCCTACGCCCTGCGCTGCGCGCCCCAGGTGCACGGCGCCTCGCGCGACGCCATAGGCTACGTCTACGACGTGGTCTCGCGCGAGATCAACGCGGTCACCGACAACCCCCTTATCTTCCTGAATCCCGAGGATCCCTCGGGCGGCGACATCATCTCCGGCGGCAACTTCCACGGCCAGCCGGTGGCGCTGGCCATGGACTTCCTCGGCATAGCCTGCGCGGAGCTGGCGAACATCTCCGAGCGGCGCCTGGAGCGCCTGGTGAACCCCGCGCTATCGAACGGCCTCCCGGCCTTCCTGGTCAAGGAGGGCGGCCTGAACTCTGGCTTCATGATCGTGCAGTACACCGCCGCCTCGCTAGTCTCGGAGAATAAGGTCTTAGCCCACCCGGCCAGCGTCGACTCCATACCCTCCAGCGCCAACCAGGAGGACCACGTCTCCATGGGCACCATCGCGGCGCGCAAGGCTAGGCAGATCCTGGGGAACGCCCGGACCGTCCTGGCCCTGGAGCTCCTCGCGGCCTGCCAGGCCGTGGACCTTTTAGACGCCAGCGAGGGCCTGTCGCCGCCGACTCTGGCGGCCTACCGCACGCTGCGCTCCGCCGTGCCCATGGTCGAGCGCGACCGCGTCATGTATCCGGACATCGAGGCCGCGACCGCCCTGCTCGCCGACGGCGCCCTGCTCCGCGCGGCGGAGGAGGCCCTGGGCGGGGAGG
>CALKWG010000173.1 GCA_938004315.1 uncultured Spirochaetaceae bacterium | reverse complement strand
TCCGAGCCGCTAGCCGGCTCGAACGCGAAAAAGCCGCCCGTCCGGGGCGGCTTTTTCGTTTGAGGGGCGAACCCTAAGCGCGGCCTTCGCCGTGCGCCTCAGGCCGCTTTAGTGCTTCAGGATGGAAAGGATACGCTCAAGCACCTTCTTGCGGTCCAAAGGTTTGACGATATAGCTCTTAGCGCCTAAGAGTAGGCTCTTCTTGACGACGTCTTCCTTGCCGAGGGCGCTGACCATCACGACGACGGCGCCCTTATCGTAATCGAGGATCTTCTCGAGCGCGGTGACGCCGTCCATCTGGGGCATGGTGATGTCCATGGTGACGAGGTCGATGCCCGGGCTGAGCTCCTTGTACTTCTCGAGGCCCATGAGACCGTCCGAGGCGGTCGCGACGACCTCGAAGCCCTCGGAGGTCAGGATCTGTCCGAGCTGCTTAGCTATGAACATGGAGTCGTCGATGATAAGGACGCGATACGGGGTGCCGTCGGGCTTGAGGCCCTCGGGTTTCTTGTCGTTGATGGCGGGCATGTCGCTCTTGGCTATCATGGCCTATCTGCTCCTTAGTAGGCCCCGCGCGGGACGCTACGCCCAAATTTATAGACCATGGCGGCGAATCACGCAAGGCCCGAAACGGAAAACCGGCGACGCTCGCGCCTATTGACGAGGGCGGCGAGGGCGTGCATAATCGCCTAAGACTCTTCGCCAGCTGAGCGTGCCCCTTCGCCTACGGCCTCGGGGACCATAAGGAGATTAACTGTGCCTTGCGGAAGAAAGCGAAAGCTCAAGAAGATAGCGACTCACAAGCGGAAGAAGAAGAGAAGAAAGAATCGCCACAAGACCCGCAAGTGATAGCTCGCTATCGCGCCGAGGCGGCCGCCCTCATGGGGGCGGCCGTTTTTTCTTGCTACGCCGCCCCGCGGCGCGTACAATAGCCCCATGGCCGAAGGCTTCGACGTTCACCAGACACTGCGCTCCTTCGCGCAGCGCAACAAGATCAGCTCCGTAGAGTTCCGCTCCTTCGCCGCCGCCGTCCAGCGGCAGGCCAAGGCCATGGACCAGGCTCGCCCGCTCTACCGCGACCTGGCCCTGCGGCCGGAGACGGTCCTCGTCCCGGCCTTGCTTCAATTGGCCAAGGAGCGCGCGGTATCCATACTGCACGCCGGCGGGCAAATCGATAAGATCTACCTACCCGAGGCCTTCACCGAGCCCGTCTTGGCCGAGTACCGCCGCATCGAAGAGAACCCCGAGATACCCTTCCCCGACGAGGAAGCCCTGAAGCTCTCCGTCCCCGCCGAATGGATACAGGCCGTATCGGTGGAGACCGACCTGCCGGCCCTCATCGATTTCGAAGGGAGCCGCGCCGCGCCCCTGTATAGGCTGGTCTTCCCCGAGGGGCTCAAGAACGTCGTCGTCCTCTCCGTGGCCGTCGGCGACAAGCTCCTGGAGTACGCGATCCTGAAGCTTCGCCACTACCTCCGCAAGGGCTCGAATAAGGACTACATCCAGCAGCGTATGGCCGGCGCCTTCTCCGGTAAGGAGATGCTCTTGAAGGATACGCTCTCGTCGGTGCTCATAAAGCCGTACGACGCCATCCAGGAGCTGCGCCAAGGCCAGAGCGATTTCACCTATCCGTTTTGGGCCTACCTCTCGAGCGCCATCAAGAAGGACTTGAGCGGCAAGGGCGACCCGACGCCCGACGACGTGGCCGCCTACCAGGCCGCGTTCATCGTCGACGTGTTCAACAACCTCTATAAGGGCAAGGCTCAGCGGCGCGTGGAGCGCGAGAGCGCCTTCAAGCAGCTTGAGAATATTATTCGTAAGCCGCCCTACCTCTATAGCATCCAGGATATCGGCGATTTCAGGGACGGGCAGGGCAGGCCCCTCCTAGGGAAGTATACCCGCGACGAGCTCGAAGAATGGCTGCGCGAGCGGACCACGAAGGCGGGCGAGGGGTCGCTGCCGGAGATCCTCGTGCTCGCCGCCGGACAGGGGCGGGCGGTATACGTCGCCAAGGATCGTTTCATACCTTACGCGGTGAAGGGGCTTCACGACGCCCGCGCCGCCATAAAGCCGCAGATCGTGCGCGACTGGAAGGCCGTGCTCTACGACTTCGGCAGCCTCGAGGCGATGGAGAGCGACCAGGCCTTCAGGGCCGAGCTGCGCGAGCGCCTTTCGGCCTTCAACCCGGTCTTGGCGGGGGCGCTCGGCACCGGTTACGCCCCTTCGATATTCGCCGAGACGCGCGGCTCCAAGGAGGCGCCCTCGGAGCTGGACCGCTACTTCGGCGGCGGCGTCCTCGCGCCGGTGGATCAGCTCCTTAACCTGGATAGGAAGAGCCTCCTGACCGACGTGCGCATGCTGCTGCCGTTCTGGTATACGGTGCCGGTGCTCTCCTGGTTCATCGCGCTGTTCAAGCGGTCGAGCCGGAAGAAGAAGGAGCGACGCGAGACCGTCCGCAAGGCCGTCCAGGGCGGGGCCGGGGAGGGGCAAGCCGAGGCTCCCGCCGCCCAGGCGAACAGCAGGGCGGCCGAGTTCTCACAGGCGGCGCGCAAGGCCGAGCGGCGCTTCCTGCCGCAGGGCTACGGGCTCGACGAGTACCTGTCGGCCTTGGAGAACCGCTGGAACACCATGCTCGACCCGCGGGCGAAGGCCAACCTGACGGAAGACGTAAACTCCCTCGTCCGCGACTACCTGCGCGGCATACTGCGCAGCATGAAGCCCTCGGGCTTCACCGCCGAGCGCGTCGAGATGATGGCCTCGAACTTGGCGGACACGGGTAACCTCATGAAGATCAGGAACCACGCGGCGCTCGAGGAGTATATCCGCCTCTATATGGTGAAGCTCCTGAAGCGCTAAGCCGCGGCGTTGCGCGCCGGCGGAGCTTCGTATAGTATGGGGCCTCATGAACGATAGCGAACCGTACCCAGCTAGACTTGGCGCCGGAGGCCGCCCGTGAACGCCTCCCTCCTCGGCGTGGCCGTCTGCCTCGCTTTTTCCGGCCTTTTTTCCGGGGTGGAGACGGCATTCACCTCCTTAAGCCTTTTCCAGGTCGAATCGATCAAGAAGCGTAGGCGCGGCGGCGCCTTGGTCGAGCGGCTGGCCAAGCGGCCCGACGAGCTTATCGCCACCATACTCATCGGCAACAATATCGTTAATATCTTAGCCTCGGTCTTGGCGACGAACTGGGCGCTCGATCGCTGGGGCGACGCCGCCTTAGCCTTCGTGACCGGCGCCCTGACCTTCTTAGTCCTGATCTTCGGCGAGGTGACGCCTAAGCGCTTGGCGATAGCCCATAACGAGGCCTTCGCGGTCATGCTCGCGCCGTTCCTTTTCGTCTGCACCAAGCTCTTTAGGCCCCTCGTCGTCGTGGTGAACGCCATAAGCTCCCTGGTGACAAGGATATTCGGCAAGCCGGGTAAGAACGAGCTCTCCATGGAGACCATGGTGCAGATGCTGTCCATCGCCGAGCATATGGGCGTGGTCGATTACGCCGAAGCCTCCATGGTCAAGAACGTCTTCCGCCTCGGAGCGACCACGGTGCAGGCGGTCATGACCCACCGTATGGACGTCTTCAGCCTGGATAAGCGCACGAGCGCGGAGGATGCATGCCGGGCCGTCATGGGCTTCGGCCACTCGCGCATCCCCGTCTACGACCTGGAGCGCGAACGGGTCGTGGGCGTGGTAGCGCTGCGCCTGGCCATCAACGAGGTCCTCGAAGGCCGCGGCTCGCGGCCGCTTGCGGAGTTCATGGACGAGCCGCTCTACGTCATGCCGACCAAGTCCTTAGGCGAGCTCTTTAAGCTCTTCAGATCCAAGCGCGAAAGCTACGCCGTCGTAATAGACGAGTACGGCGGCCTGGCCGGGGTCGTGACCATGCGCGACCTCGTCGAGGAGATCATCGGCACGATCCATAGCTCCGACGACGAGCCGGCGCGCGAGCGCGTACATAAGCGTCAGGACGGTTCCTTCGTCGTTCTAGGCGATACGCCGCTGTCCGCCCTGGCCGAATACAGCGCGGCCGAGGTCACGAGCCTACCCTACGCCCAGACCGTAGCGGGTTACGTGGCTTGGGCCTTGGATCGCCTGCCGAACGTGGGCGATTACGTCGACACCGAGCTCGGCCACTTCACCGTAATCAAGATCGAGGATAGGCGCGTGGAGGAGGCGGTGTACCGCCCCCTTTCGTCGGAGCGAGGCTCGTGACCGTCGGCGATCGCGTCGAGCTTGATATCGTCGAGCTCGCCGCCGGCGGGGACGGCCTGGGCTTCATAGGCGGCCGCGCCTGCTTCGTCCCCTTGGCCGCCCCCGGAGATAAGGCGACGGCGCGCGTCGTCGCCTCGAAGGAAGGCTACCTCCGCGCCGAGATCGAGGCGCTCCTCCTTCCGGGGCCGGGTCGGGTCGAGGCCTTCTGCCCTTTCTACGGCGAGTGCGGCGGCTGCTCGCTCATGCACCTCGGCTACCCGGAGCAGCTGGAAGCCAAGCGGCGCATCGTCGCCGAGGCCTTCAGGCGGGTCGGCGGCTACGCGGAGGGCGTCCAGATAGAGGCTGCCGCCTCGGCGCCGCGGGCCTATCGCAATAGGGCCCAGTTCCACGTCGCCGAGGGCGGCGGCTTAGGCTACGCCGCCCGTTCGTCGCGGCGCGTCATAGCCGTCGATTCATGCCCGATATTAGTGCCGCCGCTCGAGCGGCTCGTGGCGGAGCGCGGGGCGGGGGCGTCGTATCAGGCGGGCGTCGATCTTAGCGCGGGGCGGCGCTTCAACGCCTTCAGCCCCCGCCTGCCTGCGGAGCTCGCCGGCGACGCGCCGGCAGGCTACGGCGAGGACGCCCCGGCCTACCTCGAGGGGCGCGACGCCGAGGCCCGCGCCTGGGTCGCCGGTAAGGAGTTCGCCTTCCACGTCGGCGGCTTCTTCCAAAGCAACCTCGGCCTCCTTCCCGAGCTCGTGCGCGACGCCTGCGAGGGCGTCGCGGGAGCTCGGGCGGCCGACCTCTACGCGGGGGTGGGCTTGTTCGGCGCCTTCTTAGCCGAGCGCTTCGAGCGCGTCGTCTGCGTCGAGCAGGACGCCAGGGCCTTAGGCTACGCCTCCCGGAACGTCGGCGGGCGGGCCGATCTCTTCGCCGGCGGCATGGAGGCGTGGGCGGCCGGTCCCCAGGCCAGGCGGCCCTATGAGTACGCGCTCGTCGATCCGCCGCGCTCGGGCCTCGCGCCTTCGGTGCGCCGTTGGCTTAGCGAGAGCAAGCCGCCGCTCATCGGCTACGTCTCCTGCGACCCGGTCGCCCTGGCCCGCGACGCCGGCGCCCTGCGCGAGGCCGGCTACGAGCTCGTACGGCTCAAGATCTACGACTTCTATCCCCAGACCGCGCACGTAGAAAGCTATGCCAGGTTCGCGCTGCGCTAGACCGAAGGGCCGCGTCCTCGGCCGGGGCGCTCGCCGCCTCGCCGCTGCGCTGTGCCTCGCGGCGGCCGGGCTCGCTCCGGCCTTCGCCCAGTCCGGCGCGCCGGCGAACGCGGCGGAGCAGGCGAGCCCGGACCTGCTCTTCAGGTTCCCCGCCGAGGGCGTCGTGTCGACGGGCCCCGTCGTCTCGGGCGAGCTCGCCTGGTTCATATCTGACAGCAAGACGCTTTTCATCATGGACGTGTCGGGCAAGGCCATAGGCCGCCGCGCCTTGGACATACGCAGCGCCGCCTTCATCGCCTGCGACCCATACGGCCGGGCCGCCCTCCCCGACGGCCAGCGCGGCCTTATGCTGGTGAACAAGGCGGGGCAGCTGGTCTGGCGCTACGAGCTTCCCGCGCCGCCCGTGGCGTCGCCGGCCTACGGCCCCGACGGCCGGCTGTACGTCGCCGCCGGAGAGGAGCTCCTCTGCCTAGCCCCCAACGGCGCCCTCATCTGGCGCCGAGCCCTAGGCGCGCGCCCCCTCGCCGGCCCGGTCGCGGGCCCCGGCGGCGGCCCCGCCGTGTCGCTGGCCGGCGACCGCGTCTTCGCCTTCGGCCAGGACGGCGAAGTCCTTATCGACCGAACGCTCGGCGTCGACGCGAGCTTCTTGGCGGGGCGGTTCGGCGAGCTCGGCTGCGCTCTCTCGGACGGCGGCTTCGTCGTCCTGAGGCCGGACGGCTCGGGCGCCCCGACCGCGGAGGCGCCTCGGCAAGCGGCGTCGCGATCGGCAGGGCCGCGCGCCCTATCGGCCGGGCCCGACGGCTACGCGGTGCTGGACGCCGACGGGGGCCTGCGCTCCTTCGGCCCGGACGGCCGGGAGCTTTGGGCCGTCCGGGCCGCGGCCCGGCCGCCCCTAGCGCTTCGTAGCTACGCGGGGCGCGTGCTCCTCCTCTCCTCGGACGCGGTCAGGTCGTACGGAGCTGAGGGCGAGCTCTTCAGGGAGCTGTCGCTGCGCAACGCCGCGGGGCTACCCGCGTTAACGAGCTCAGGGGCCGTCCTCTCCGGCGGCCGCGATTGGATCGTGTACGCGTACCGCTTCGAGCGGCCCCTCGTCGGGCTCGAGCCCGAGCGCGCGAGGATACTCGATCGCGGCGCGCTCAAGGCGGCGGCCGCCGACGCCCTGCGCTGGTACGCGTCCGAACCAGACGATGACGCGGTTATGAACATGCTCGTCGATATTGAAAAATCCCTAGAATCGGGTACTATAGGTGAGGGCCTCGTTTCTGGCAGCATGACGGCCGCCGCCGTGGCCACGGGCGCCTTGAGCGCCCCTTTCGGCTCAGGCGCCGTTCAGCCGGGTCCGGTGCCCGCGGCGGGCCTAAGTCGGCTCAAGGCCATCGAGCTCCTGGGAAGGTTCGGCTTCCCGGCGGCGACCGAGCTCCTGGCCGAGCTCTTCAGGACCGAACGGGATTCGGCCATTAAGGCGGCCGCGGCTTCGGCGGTGGCCCGCATCGGTTTAGATCCGGGCGGCCTCGCCATGGAGGCCTTCGCGGCGGAGGCGAACACGGGGCGCCTGGACGCGCGGGGCGCCGAGGCCGTCGTCGCGGCCATAGAGGCGCTCTATCGGGCCTCGGGGGGCTTGGATAAGCCCGCAGGCGCCTTGGCCCTGCTGCGCATCGCGGGCAACGCCTCGTATCCCGAGGCGCTGAGGCGGCGCGCGGAGCGGGTGTTACGGACTATAACGCGACCCTAGCGTCGAAGCGGGGCGCCGAGACAGCTTAGAAAGAAGGAAACGATATGACTAAGCGCATCCTGGCCTTCGTCCTCGCGCTCGCCGTCATGGCGCCCGCGTTCGCGCAGTCCGTAGCCGAGGACGAGCTCGGCTCGGTCGCCGGCAGGGCCGTCGAGTTCATCAACTACGTCGGACCGCACGACCGTATCGAGACCGCCGCCGAGATACGCGCCATAGGACAGCTCTTAGGCCGGGCGGTAGCCGCCGGAGCCGCCCGAGCCGGCGAAGCCGGACGCTACCAGGTCATACACGCCGTCGACCCCTCCGTACGCGATGGCTTCGACGCCGATATCATAGTCCTCGGCGAGGGCATTCGCGTCGACCATATCCGGAACTTGCGGCGCATCATCGCCGGCTACCTCGAGGGCGCCTACGCCTACTCGGCGGCCGACGCCGATACCCTGGCCGTGTTCATAACGATCTATAACGCCGTCTACCGCGGCGACATGGCCTACTTCGGGCGCCTGTATAAGCAGGTCGTGCTCCGCGAGCTCGACGAGTTCAGCGCCGGCCTCGCGCTGCGCTGGGACCAGTGGCCGGGCCGTTCGCGCATCGTGATTCCGCTCACGAGCCGAGCCGGTACCGGCGTCGTCGGCTCGGTCGCCACGACCCCGATCAGTGACGCCGCCACCGTGGAGGGCCTGCGCCGCGAGGATCCCGCGGCCGTCGTCGATACCCGCCAGGACTTGGTGGATATCAAGGAGCGCGAGGTCGAAGAGGAGCGGGCCGCCATAGAGGCGGAGCGGCGAAGGATAGCCGCCGAGGAAGCCGCCTTGGCCGCCGAGCGCGATCGCCTCGCCGCCGAGCGGGAGCGGCAATCCGATCAAGCGGCCTCAGCGGCGGAGACGGGGCCCGGCGCGGCTAGCGAGACCGGCCCGGGAGCGGCGGTCGAGGCCGGCCCCGGGGCCGAGCAGGAGGCCAGCCTAGCGGTCACCGAGGCCGCCCGCCGCGAGGAGGCCGCCCTGGCCGAGCGCGAGGCCGCCCTGCAAAGCGATCGCGAGGAGCTGGCCGCCCGCGAGGAGGCCGTGGAGGCCAAGGAAGACGAGATAGCTTCCGACCGCCGGGAGATAGCCCAGGAGCAGCGCCAAGAGATAGCCGCCCAGGTCGCCCAAGCCCAGGAGCAGGCGGCAGCCGGCGTCGTACTCTTCGAGCTCATGGACCCCAACCAGCCGCTTTCGCGCCTCGTCCTCGTCGAGCTCGCCACCGGCCGAACCCTCAGGCGTAGCGAGCTTAACACCATACGGGCGGCCACCGTCGTCGATTTAGGCTCAGCCTACGCCGCCGTAGCAGGCCAGGTTACGGGTACAGGCGGCGCGGTCAGGCTCGTGCGCATCGATAAGGCCGATTACGCGAAGCTCGTCGAGGGCAAGGACGAGATCTTCCCCGAGACCCAGCTCTGGCGCTTCGGTACCTCGCTCTACGCGGTGGCCAAGAAGGGGAGCGACTGGGTCATCGGCCGCTTCGACGCCGAGACCTTGGAGCTCAAGGCGAGCTCCGCGCCGGTGACGCGCTTTACGATGCTCGTCGAGAACCAGGGGCGGCTCATCGCCCAGAAGCCGGGGAGCGGCTTCCTTATCCTAGACCGGGAGAGCTTGGCCACCCTCGGGGAGGTCGGGCGTTGAGCCTAACGGCGGCGGGCCTTCGGGTCGGCCGCCTTTTTTATATGGAGGAAGCGATGGAAGCACGGAACGGGCCGTTTAAGGGCAGGTCGATCAGCGTCGTCGGGGATCTCTCGCTCGACGAGCAGCGTTATCTATACCGCAAGGCGCGGGAGCTCAAGGAGGGCCTCCTCGCCGGCCGTCCCATGGACGAGTTCCGCATCGCCGACCCCGATTACTCAAGCTACCTCGTGTTCTTGGAGAACAGCACGAGAACCCGCGAGTCCTTTAGGAACGCGGCGGAGTTCCATCGCAGCCGCGTCAACGTCTTCGACGCGGCCAGCTCCAGCTTCGCCAAGAACGAGAGCGTCACCGATACCTTCAAGATGCTCATAGGATACGCGCCCGAATCTTGCTTCGTGGTCAGGACCAAGACCGAGGGGACCTGCACCTGGCTGGCCCATCGCCTGGGGCTCTGGGCGGAGCGGCAGGGTTACGCGCGCCCGAGCTTCATCAACGCCGGCGACGGCCGGCACGAGCACCCCACCCAGGAATTCCTGGACGAGTTCAGCTTCCTCGAACGGCGCGGCTGGGACGACTCGTCGATCCACCTGGCCTTGGTGGGCGACCTCTACCACGGCCGGACGGTCCACTCCAAGGCCGAGGGACTCAAGGCCTTCCGCGAGGTCCGCGTCGACCTCGTGGCGCCGCCCGAATTGGCGATGCCGCCGTACTACCTCGAGCTCATGGGGCGGAACGGCTACGAGATCCGCGTCTTCGAGTCGCTGGACGAGTACCTGGCCCATGGCGACGCGGCGCCGATCTGGTATTTTACCCGCCTACAGCTGGAGCGCATGGGCGAGTCGGTGCTCGAGAAGGCGCCGCGCCTGCGTAAGGCCGTGAGCTTCCGCAAGGACATGCTCGATAGGCTTCCCGCCGATTGCCGCTTTTACCATCCTTTGCCGCGCGACCGGCTCGCTCCTACCATCCCGACTTGGCTGGACGATACGCCGCTCAACGGTTGGGACGGCCAGTCGGCCAACGGCTACTACACCCGCGTCGTCGAGATGGCGATGGTCGCGGGCCGCATCGGCGCCGACTTCTCAGGCGCCTCGCCGAGGCCGGCCGTAGACGACGAGACGGCGGAAGAAGCCTTCGTCGTGGAGGCTCCCGCCCAGGCGACGCGTAAGCCCGAATATAAGGTGGGCATCAAGCCGGTGGAGAAGGGCGTCGTCATCGACCATATCGCCTCGGGGCTCCCCTTGCCGGCCATCTGGGACCGTATAGACAAGGTCAGGCGCGTCCTGGGGCTTAACCTGCGCTCGTCGCACGGGGTCTACCACTCGAACCAGGGGCCGGAGCTCTTCAAGGGCATCATCTCGATCCCCGACCTCCTGCCCTTCGGCGAGAAGGAGCTTAAGAAGCTCGGCGCCGCCTCGCCGGGCTGCACCATCAACCTGATCGACGACCATAGGGTGATCAAGAAATATCGCCTGGGCATGCCGCCGCGCATCTACGCCTTCGACGAGATCTCGTGCAAGAACGAGAATTGCATCTCGCACCCCAAGCACGAGGAGCATATCGAGGCGCAC
>CALKWG010000172.1 GCA_938004315.1 uncultured Spirochaetaceae bacterium | reverse complement strand
GTTGTTCGACTGTCCGCCGGAGACCTTCCGGCGGGCCCTGGCCGGCCGGCTCGAGGCCCGCGACCTGTTGGCGGCCCTCCCGCAGGGCCTGGTCATCGCGGCCATCCTCTCGGTGAACAACGCCTGCGACCTCGAGGGCGACCGCGCCGCCGGCCGCAAGACCATCGCGGTGAGCCTGGGGCCGAAGCGCGCGGCCTGGCCGATATACGCGGAGCTCATAGGGGCGGTAGGGGCGTGGACGATCCTTTCGCTGACCGGGGTGCTCCCAAGCTCCAGTTGGCCTCATGGCATCGCCCTCGGGCTCATCCTGGCCCAGAGGATCCGGGCCATGGCCCGCCGGGGCTACTCGCACGAGACTAAGGGGGCTAACATGGGGGCCATCTCGGCGGTATTCCTCATCGCCTGCGCGGGGCAGGCCTTAGGGCTCATCTTCCCTTAAAGACGGCGAGTCTCCAGAGGACCGAGTATATATGTATACACTCATAAAAAAATAATCAGGATGCGCCAGAGCTACGAGGAGGGCTAGCCTTTCGCCATGGCCGCCAACGAGGCCTTGAAAAGCCACTGCCGCCAGGACCTTTAAGAATTACTCCCAGGCAACCGCGCCGAAGCCAATTGCGCAGAGGGGAGTATAACCCTGGCCGAATGCAAGAGCGGATACTATTGCGAGCTCCTCGGTCAACTTTTACCCATAGACGCCCAAGTTTGCGGCCTTGGGCTCCTATCCGATATCAAGGCCGCAGGCGTTAAGCTGGGCCGAACCTCCCCCGTAACGACCCCGAGGCCATAGTGAGCACAAGCTCCACCGGCGCCTTCGTCGCCGCCGCCGATCTGTCCAGCTGTAGACCTTAGCCCGCCTCCGACTTTCTCCTCTCGGTCATGGAAGCCCTGGGCGTACGCCTGGCCGTATGCGTCGGCGTCGAGGCCATAAAAGACGGCGTCGACGCCATCGCCGCCGCGGCATGCGGGTTATGAGGATCGGCGAGTGGCGAATCGGCTTATGAACCGGCTTTCCGAAGGGTTATTAAGCTGGCCGATCGTCAGCAAATGACTGCTAAGCTACTTGGCCATGCGATGAGTCTTTGGCGGAGCCTTCTTTAAATTGGGCTCCTAATCCGACAGCGCCGCGTTTTATCGCGTAACGGCCCATGAGGACGCGGAAGGGATCCCTCGATCGCGTACGCTATCTTGAGCCCGTAGTAAAACTACCCGTATAGTGAACCGTGTAAGATAGTTTATCATCCTTTGAACTCACCCTATAGTAATACTTCGTCGACGCGTCAAGACTAAGGGGAGGATCATAAAAAGTCGACGATCCGCTATACACCGCCGTCCATGGTCCTAATGTCGAGGTGGCGAATTCGAGCTTGTAGCCGAAAGATAAGAGAACGGGGCGCCAATAAATATTAGTCGCCCTCGATACGAAGGTCGCGCCATTATAAGGAATGACCGGCGTAAGACGAACGGGCAGGCTACTAACCGCGGACCAGTTACCGGCCGCGTCCCGTTCTTGCACGAACAGGGTATAGGCGCCATCGACGGTCTGCGTAGAGGACGTAAAGCTATTGACGTTAAGGTCGGGAGTCGTGTCGTTAAATTCCCACTGATAGGTCCCGTTCCCTCCGCCGCCCGACGACCAGGTCCAGGTCACGGAGGACGCGGTAGTTTGGCCGCTTATAGGCGTCACATTCACCCCGACGATCGGAGGAGAAGGCGGCGTCGTATCGAGGATGATCGTATCGTAGGGCGTCGACCCACCGCTAGAAGCCAGGTTCCCTGCTATATCCCTCGCATACAGATAGACCCACTTGTTTTGGTCATCCGACGCGAGAGTCAAGCCATAGCTCGGCGCGTAGGGAACATAGGGCGTCGTCGCGTCAGAGCGCCATCCTGAACCGGTATAGGTGTAAAGGCTAAAGCACATGTCATACGCATCGCTGACGTTCATGCTCGCCGTGATCGCCGGGTTGGTCGTATAAGCGCTACCGCCGTTTAGAGTGAACGATGAGAATCCGGGCGCCGTCTTATCGACATATCGAAGATTGTTGTAGTTGACCGCAGACCAGTTCCCGGCGCCGTCCATGACGCGTGCCTTTATATAGTAGGCGCCCTCCGCATCAGTGCTCGTATTCCAAACCCATTGATAATCAGCAGTCGTATCTTCGGCGACTTTAGTTACCGGCGTAGAGCCGCTCGTCGTATCTTTATAGAACCAAACGTAACGAATCGGCGACGGCGACGTACCCCCGTTCGTTACGGAAGCGGTAAAGACAAAGGATCCCGTTTTGAGATAGCTCTGCGACGAACCTGCATAGCTATTCGTAATGGCACTCACGGTCGGCGGAATGTTATCGAAATTAATAGTCGCCGAGACGACTTCGCTGTAAACGTAGACGCTACCGGTATATTGCCGGAAACGCGCATACACTGTACGTAAGCCCTGGGTCTGATCCGCCAAGGTCCAGTCGCTATCGGCGGCGCCAGAGACGGTTAGCCATTGCGGGCCATCCTCAGGCGGCGGCTCCAAGGCCTCGGGGGTATTGGCCAAGATAAACTTACTGACCAATTCGTTTGCGTCGACCGATGCGCTAATTAACTCCGCGCGAGTATAGCCAGGCAATGTTTCGCTATCCATCGCCGCCAACCTAAGGAATCCGGCAGGGGCGACTCCGGTCCTAAAATTCCAGTTAACTGAATCGAGCATGACGCTACCATCCGACCCAGAGACATTCGATAATGAAAGTATATAATCACTATTTCCAAGAAAGTAAGGCTCAGGTTTAATGCGTAATATATTCGAGGGAGCATTGGGATCAATTACAACGAGCGCACTCGATCCACCCAAGGTTTTTATGCTAAAAGAGCTTAACGCCGTACTCGGATCAATCGGGCGATCGAACTGCACTTCAATTACACTACCGGGACTCACCGACTGATCCGCCAGCAAAGACAGCGCCCGTACGCCTACCACCTCAAGATATCTTTTATTCGCCTTCATCACCTTGACTTCGACCTCGCCTAGGAGATCCACCGGGTTGTCGCAGGTGCCGGCCAGGAAGGCTAAGCCTAAACTGAGAGCGGCTATGCCGAGTTGAAAGCGGCGGCGCTTAAAGGAGGGGCTTACTCGGTCCATAGTTCTACCAGATCGGAAGAGCGTCGTGTAGGGAAAGAGTGTAGATCTCGGT
>CALKWG010000171.1 GCA_938004315.1 uncultured Spirochaetaceae bacterium | reverse complement strand
ATATCGGAGGAGACCGGCGTCGGGCATAGCCACCGCCCGAACGCTCAGCGAGTCGCTACAGCGGTCGTCCGCGAGCAGGACGGCGTTACCACGCTCGAAGCCTCGTTCCCGGCGGCGGCCTTCGTGCAGAACGGCCAAATACAGGCCATAGCCGCGCTCGGCAACCGCGACGACCTGACCAGCCTGCACCGCGCTCGCGCGGCCTTCGTCATACGATTCTAAGTCATACCTTCCTCGCGGGGCGGCTTAGCGCACCGCGAGGATTGATGTAAGATTGTCCAGAGTCGCGCGAGCTAAAGCCCCTGGTTCGGTGCTCCGTAAGAGGGCCGTGGCCTCGTAGCTACGCCCGATGTCGAGGGGGCTCGAGTCCTTGCCCCTCCTCGGTAGCGGGTTCATATACGGCGCGTCGGTCTCTAGGAGCAGCCTTTCGCTCGGAGCGAGCGCGAGGGCTCGCCTGAGCGGCTCCGCCTTCGCGTAGGTTAAATTCCCCGCGAAAGAAATATAACAGCCCGCCTTTAAAAAGGCCTCTGCCTCATCGGCCCCGTAGCCGAAGCAGTGTATGACGGTCGGCACCTTCTCGGCATAATCCTTGACGACCCGCAGGGTGTCTTCGTAGGCCTCGCGGCTATGGACGATCAGGGGCTTGCCGTAGCGGGCCGCCAGCTCCGCCTGCCCCCGGAACAGCCGCTCCTGCGCCTCGGGGCCGCCGTGCCGCCAGTGGTAATCCAGGCCGCATTCGCCGACGGCTACGCAAGCCTCGTCGCGGATATCATGCTCGAGCGAGGCGAGCGCCGTGTCGAGCGAGGCGAAGGGCGTGGGATCGGGCCAAATGCCGGCGGCGAGCCGCACGAAGCCGTAGCGGCCGAAGCCGGCCTTGCGCGCCTTAAAATCGCCCAGCTCGACGCCGGGGTCCAGGATGAGCGCGCCTGAGCCTTCGTAAGCCCCCGCGACGCGCTCGATCTCGTCCTCCCCCAGGCGTTCGGCGACGTAGGACAGGTGGGCGTGCGAGTCGGTATAGGCGGCAACGCGCGGGCCCGGGCCGGCGGCCTCAGGTAGTCCGGCGGGCATGATCCGCTCAGCCACGGCGCTTGGCCGAGAAGGCGAAGCCGCCGTCCTTAACGCCGACGCGGATCTCGTCGCCGTCGCGGATGTCGCCCTTGAGCATGAGCTTGGCCAGGGGGTTTTGTATGCCGGACTGTATGACGCGCTTTAAGGGACGCGCGCCGAAACGGGGGTCGTAACCCTCCGCCGACAGGAGCGACAAGGCCGCCTCGTCGAGCTCCAGGCTTATCTTGCGATCGGCGAGGCGCTCTCGCAGGCGCTCCAGCTGGATCTTGGCTATGCCCGTCATGTGCTCGCGCCCGAGGCGCTCGAACACCACAGTCTCGTCGATGCGGTTCAAGAACTCCGGCTTGAAGTGGCTCTTGAGCACCGCGTCTATCTTCTCGCGAACCTCGGCCATATCCTTAGCCTCGAGGATGAAGTCGGAGCCCAGGTTGCTCGTCATGATGACGATGGCGTTCTTGAAGTCAACCACCCTGCCCTGCCCGTCGGTCAGGCGGCCGTCGTCCAGGAGTTGGAGGAGGGCGTTGAAGACGTCCGGGTGGGCCTTCTCGACCTCGTCGAAGAGCACGACCGAGTAGGGCCGGCGGCGGACCGCCTCGGTGAGCTGCCCGCCCTCGTCATAGCCGACGTAGCCGGGCGGCGCGCCTATGAGGCGGGAGACCGAATGCTTCTCCATGTACTCGCTCATATCGATGCGCGTCAGGGCCCGCTCGTCGTTGAAGAGGAACTCAGCCAGGGTCTTGGCCAGCTCCGTCTTGCCTACGCCCGTAGGGCCGACGAAGAGGAAGCTGCCTAGGGGCTTGTTGGGGTCGGACAGCCCGGTGCGGTTGCGGCGTATGGCGTCGGCGACCGCCTCGATCGCGGCGTCCTGGCCGACGACGCGTCGCTCCAGGACCTTCTCGAGCTCGAGATATTTCTGCAACTCGCTCGACAGCATCTTGGCCACGGGAATGCCGGTCCAGGTGGATACGACGCGAGCTATATCCTCCTCGGACACCTCCTCGCGAAGCAGGCGCTGGTCCTGGTCGGAGGCCTTGATGGCCTGGGCAGCCTGATCCAAGCGCTTCTGAGCCTCGAGGAGCTTGCCGTACTTTATCTCGGCGGCCTTGGCCAGGTTACCCTCGCGTTCGAAGCGCTGCAGATCGGAAGAGCGTCGTGTAGGGAAAGAGTGTAGATCCCGGTGGTCG
>CALKWG010000170.1 GCA_938004315.1 uncultured Spirochaetaceae bacterium | reverse complement strand
AGATCGTATTCGGTGACTGGAGTTCAGACGTGTGCTCTTCCGATCTCAAAATAGTGTCCACAAAATAATTGATTTAAATATTTAATCCATAAGCATTGAAATATTCATTGGAATCGAGTAAATCGACCAATTCTCAATCTAGGATTATTTTGTGATTTGGTTTTCGATGGTGTAGATCCAATATTCTGTTGGGTTTACCAAAATAATGGTTTTAATTAATTACTCCGTAAGTATGCAAATAAAAATTGGTATCGAATAGAACAGTGGAGTAGGGAATGATCATTATTTTGGTTTCTTTTCTGAGTTTTCATTCTTGCTTATAATTACTACTCCTATATTCATAATTCTCTTAGCGCCGAAGGCGTCAGTATAACATTAAGTGGACAGGTCGGCAATAATCAATAGCTTTTATTCAATCTTGGATAAATATTTATGCCACATTGATAAAGGTGCTATGCATTTGATATATAGCTTTGTAATAGTATATGAGTATTGGAATCATAATATTATCTGGATCTTACATATAACTTTCTAGCCGCGATGCTACATGTCGATCGGGCTTTTGACACCGTTAGGCCCGCGATTTAATACATGGGTATAGATCATGGTCGTCTTTACGTCGGAGTGCCCTAAAAGCTCTTGAACGGTCCGTATGTCGTAACCGCTTTCAAGTAAGGTTGTCGCGAATGAATGCCTGAAGCTATGGCATGACGCTCGTTTCGTTATACCTGCTTTGACGATCGCCAAATGCACGGCTCGTTGAATGACGGAATCGTCAAGATGATAGCGGCCTTGATCTCCGGTGGTTTGATCGGTGAAGCGCCTCCGCTGGGGGAAAAGCCATTGCCATCGCCATTCCTTCTCTGCGGCGGGGTATTTCCTGTCGAGGGCGCCGGGTATCGGAACGCTACCGTAGCCGTCTTCGAGATCTTTATCGTGTATCGCTTTTACGGTCTTAAGATGCCGCTGTAAATCATCGCGGATGGCCGCAGGAAGCATGGTGACGCGGTCCTTGGCGCCTTTTCCGTTTCGGATCAAGATTTCATTCCGGCCGAAGTCTAAATCTTGTATACGAAGCGATAAGGCTTCGGAAAGGCGCATGCCCGTGCCGTAGAGGAGGAGCGTTACGAGCTTAATATCTCCGTCGAGCCGCTCGATGATGGCCCGGGCCTCGGCGCGCGTCAGTACGATGGGAAGGCGACTAGGTACTTTAGCGCGTACGATGTTCGATAGGTCTATGTCCTGTTTTAACAGTACGTTTCGAAAGAAGAACAGGAGCGCCGCGAGCGCTTGGTTTTGGGTCGAGGCGCTGATGTCGTCGACGGTCGCCAGTCGGCTTAGGAACTCATTCGCCTCACGTTCGCCCGCATCTACCGGGGAGCGATCCGGCGGGAGCTCCGCGAAGAAGCGCTCGAGCCAGCGGCGATAGCTCTGGATGGTGCGTTTGCTGAAATGGCGGGTGACGAGCGCTTTTTGGTAATCTCTAAGGAGGCCGGCGCGCGCCGTATCGGCGTGCGCGCTCCTTGATGGATCGGCTGCATGCTTTCTCGCCGTCTGCGATGACGATATCGGATGAATCTGCGGCGGCGTACCCGCGGCTATCGGATCGGGCGGCGGGCCGGCTGGTCTAGGCGCGACAGAATGCGCATCCTGAGACTGCCCATCTAGATAGATATCCGCTGCTCGAACGCTCCTCGATGCGGGCTGCGCTAGTCGGCGCGGGCGGTCGCCGTCGGCTAGGCAGACGCCGTAGGAGTGCAAGGCTTCAAGGAGGCGCTGCGCCGTCGCGGGCTCCGATGGGAATGCCCAATGCTTCCGCTCCGGATCCCATCGTCGCAAAGGGACGAGCCTAATGGCTTGCCGCGCGTCGACGTCTTGGAAGGCGACGCGCACGAGTAGTTCATCATCGTTAATGACTATGCCGATTCTCATCTATACCTCGCGGCGCAGATCGTTGCGTCGCGCGTATATACGTACTTACTATCATTCTTGATTGCGATAAAGGGCTGAATACCGATTCGATGGGCGTTTTTTTGCCGATG
>CALKWG010000169.1 GCA_938004315.1 uncultured Spirochaetaceae bacterium | reverse complement strand
CGCATGCCCAGGTAGCGGGCGGCTATGGCCTCGGGGACCGTGGACATGCCCACGAGGTCCGCGCCCAGGACGCCGGCCATGCGCACCTCCGCCGGCGTCTCATAGGACGGGCCGGTGAAGGCCATGTAGACGCCTTCGTGCAAGGGGCGCTTGGCGCAAGAGCGGACGAGCTCGCGCAGCTCGGGCGTATAGGTCGTGCCCATGTCGAAGAAGCGCTCGCCCAAGGCCTTGCCGTCGCCGCCGGTCGGGTTGGGGCCGATGAATGGGTTCACGCCCATGTAGTTGATATGGTCCCTGATGACGACGATGTCGCCGGGTTTATACGCCTTGTTGACGCCGCCCGCCGCGTTGGTGAGCACGACGGTGCGGACGCCGATGGCGTGCAGCACGAAGATCGGCAGCACCACGTCGTCGATGGCGTGGCCTTCGTAGTAGTGGAAGCGGCCGGCCATGATGGCGTTCCTCTCCGAGAGGCAGAGGACGCCCTTGTGGCCGTGGACGGTAGGCTTGGGGAACTCGGCTATGCCGCTGAAGGGCAGTTCCTTATAACCCAGGCCCTCGACTATGCCGGAGAGCCCGGAGCCCAGGACGACGGCGGCGCTCGGCCGGTAGCGGGAGGGTATGGACGCGGCCGCGCGCGCGACGCGTTCGGCGAAACCTGCTTTCATATGACGCTCCTTAGGTATCGATGATCGGGCGGGTACTATAACCCGGCCGGGCGATGTAGGACAACGTTCTAGAACGACGACGCGGCGATACCCGCCGAGAATCCGATCGCCCCGTCGCGCGGCCTATGCCAGAGCTCCGCGTAGAGGAACGGCCGAGCCAGGGCGAAGATGCCTATGGCCGGCGTCAGCGTCAGCTTGAGGCGCGAGTAGAGCGCGTAATCCCAGGCGACGAGCTCCGCATCGTCGAGGCTCGCGAACGCGCGGACTCCGCCGACAAGGCTGAGCGCGTTTACGTACGCCAATCCCCTACCGGCGCCGGCGGCGAGCCGTACGGGCTCCAGTTCGAGCCTCCCTTGGGTATAGGCGCGGCTCGGGGCCGCCTCCAGGCCGGCGAGCCTCGGATACGGCGCGTTCGCCTTGGCGCCGGCGAGCGATAGGCCAACGGGGCTGTAGGCGGCCTCGCCCAGGCCGTACGCCGCCTCTAGGCCGAGGCTCAGGGGCAGGGGGCCGGCGACGGCGGCGTCCGCCGCAAGCTCCATGCCGATGCCGACGCGGTCCGGGGCATGGAGGGCGACGGCCCCGCGCTGGACGAGCCGTACGCCGTAGCCATAGGGTGCGGCGGGGCGGCCGAAGCTAAGGCGGTAATCGCTCCAGGCCACGCTCGCCGCGGCGCTCGCGAGCCCGAACGACCACGTCGGCCGCGGCCCGCCCTCGACCGCCCGAGCTTCGCCTATCGCCAAGGCTTGGGCTTCGAAGCGCCAGGCGCCGCCGGCGAGGGTGGGAAGGTTCAGGCCGAGCGCGAGCGAGGCGGCGCTTCGTCGGATAAGCTCGTCATCCCTGCCGTCGAAGCGTTCCTCGAGCTTCAAGCTCGTATAGGAGGCGCCGCGGGCGTAGTCGGCTTGGAGGGCGAGGCCGGGGGCGTCCGCGTTGATGAACCAGTTGGGCGCCAGGATAATAGAGAAGCGCTCTATCGGATCGGCTATGTAGAACAGGGCGCCGACGCTCGTGAAGCCGTCTTCGTCGAGGGTAAAACCGGGGTGCCAGAAGCGCGGTAGG